>NZ_DASYBS010000098.1:0-58810 GCF_036500665.1 Cedecea sp. | reverse complement strand
TGGCCAGGGTCCGGACGTCGGGAACGGCCGGAGGCTGAGAGCGTCGGGAACGCATCTCAGCCGACCCAGGACTGGGAGATAAAACGGAGGTCTGCCGCTTTAGCGGTCGATTTATTTGGCCGGGAGTCCGGGGTCTCGGGGAAGTGACGGTGACTTCACCGAGTCGTTCACCGATTAGGGGGATGCATATAAAACAGGGCTGGAAGTGAACGGAACCTTAGCCAATCCTTCATAGAACGTATCTATGACGAAGAGATAGCCCAAGAAGGAACAATGAGAAACATAAAGATTACTTGCCGTTCTGGTCCCCTCTCCCACGCGGGGAGAGGGTTAGGGTGAGGCGGAAACCTACAATCTCACCGGCTTAATATGCCAAATCTCATCGGCGTACTCCTGAATCGTCCTGTCGGACGAGAAATAGCCCATATTAGCGATATTGTGCATAGTGCGGATAGTCCACTCCTCCGACTGCTGGTAAAGTTCATCAACCCTGTCCTGGCAGTCCACATAGCTGCGGTAATCCGCCAGCACCTGATAGTGATCGCCGAAGTTAATCAGCGAATCCACCAGATCCCGGTAGCGTCCCGGCTCACCAGCGTTGAACGCCCCGGTTGCTATTTGCGTCAGCGTCTGGCGTAGCTCTTCATCCTTCTCGTAATATTCGCGAGGGTTGTAGCCCTTACGACGCAGCGCCTCCACCTCTTCCGCCGTATTACCGAAGATAAAGATATTGTCCTTACCGACGTGCTCGAGCATCTCAACGTTCGCGCCATCAAGCGTCCCAATAGTCAGCGCCCCGTTCAGGGCAAACTTCATATTACTGGTTCCCGAAGCCTCGGTCCCCGCCAGTGAGATTTGCTCGGAGAGATCCGCCGCCGGAATAATCAGCTGGGCGAGACTGACGCTGTAGTTGGGGATAAACACCACTTTCAGCTTATCTTTGACCTGCGGATCGTTGTTAATGACCTCCGCGACGTCGTTGATAAGATGAATAATGTGTTTCGCCATGTAGTAGGCAGACGCCGCTTTACCCGCAAAAATGTTCACGCGTGGCACCCATTCCGCCGCCGGATCTGCCTTAATGCGGTTGTAGCGGGTGATGACGTGCAGCACATTCATCAGCTGCCGCTTGTACTCGTGGATGCGCTTAATTTGCACATCGAAGAGCACATCCGGGTTTACCACTACATTGAGCTGCTGGCCGATGTAAGTCGCCAGCCGTTTTTTATTGGCGAGCTTGGCCTTACGGACCGCCTGATGTACCGTTGGGTAGTCGATGTGCTGTTTCAAATCGCTAAGCTGGCTAAGATCGGTGCGCCAGGTCTGACCAATATTCTCATCCAGCACTTCGGACAGCGCAGGGTTAGCCAGCGCCAGCCAGCGGCGTGGCGTAACGCCGTTCGTTTTGTTGCTAAAGCGCATCGGGAAGATGCTGGCGAAGTCGGCAAACAGCGACTGCACCATCAGGTTAGAGTGCAGCTCGGAAACGCCGTTCACCTTATGGCTGACCACCACCGCAAGCCAGGCCATACGCACGCGCCTGCCGTTGGACTCATCGATGATAGATGCCCTGCCCAGCAGCCCGGTGTCGTTCGGGTACTGCTCCTGCAGCGTCTTCAGGAAGTAGTCGTTAATCTCAAAGATTATCTGTAAATGCCGCGGTAGGATCTTACCGAGCATGTCTACCGGCCAGGTTTCCAGCGCCTCGCTCATCAGCGTGTGGTTGGTGTACGAGAACACCTGGCAGGTGACCTCAAACGCCTCTTCCCACGCAAACTTATGTTCGTCAATCAGCAGCCGCATCAGCTCCGGAATCGACAGTACCGGATGGGTGTCATTCAGGTGAATCGCCGTTTTCTCTGCCAGATTGGCATAGGTTTTATGCAGCTGGTAATGGCGGCTCAGGATGTCCTGCATGGTTGATGAAACCAGGAAGTATTCCTGACGCAGACGCAGCTCGCGCCCCGAATAGGTTGAGTCATCTGGATAAAGCACACGGGACACGTTCTCGGAGTGGTTTTTGTCTTCTACCGCCGCGAAGTAATCGCCCTGGTTAAACTTACCGAGGTTGATCTCGCTGCTCGCCTGGGCGTTCCACAGTCGCAACGTGTTGGTCGCATCGGTGTCGTAGCCCGGGATAATCTGGTCATAGGCCACCGCCAGGATCTCTTCGGTCTCGACCCAGCGAGATTTTTTACCCTCCTGCTGAATACGTCCGCCAAAACGCACCTTATAGCGTGTGTTATGGCGCTTAAATTCCCACGGGTTACCGTATTCAAGCCAGTAGTCCGGCGACTCTTTCTGGCGACCATCAACGATGTTTTGCTTAAACATACCGTAGTCGTAGCGAATACCGTAGCCCCGTCCCGGTAACCCCAGAGTCGCCAGCGAATCGAGGAAACAGGCGGCGAGACGGCCAAGACCACCGTTGCCAAGGCCGGGGTCGTTCTCCTCATCAATCAACTCTTCCAGGTCCAGCCCCATCTCTTCGAGGGCGTTTTTCACATCTTCATAAATGCCGAGAGAAAGCAACGCATTCGACAGCGTGCGCCCGATGAGAAACTCCATCGACAGGTAGTAAACCTGGCGGACTTCCTGCGAGAGCTGGGCGCGATTGGAGCGTAACCACCGCTCAACCAGCCTGTCGCGAACGGCAAAAAGCGTGGCGTTAAGCCACTCGTGTTTATTGGCGATGGCAGGGTCTTTCCCCACCGTAAACATCAGCTTATACGCAATCGAGTGTTTCAGCGCCTCGACGCTAAGCGTGGGTGATGCATAGGAAAAGGGTGCGTTCATATCAGTGATTCCTGGTGTATGGGTAATTACAACAAGCGTTGATAAAGGTCGCGGTATGACTGCGCCGCTACCTGCCAGCTAAAATCCATATTCATCGCCTGCCGCTGCACAAAACGCCACAGAGACGGGCGGGACCACAGCACGAAAGCACGCCGGATCGCACGGAGCAGCGACCAGGCATTACTGTCTTCAAATACAAAACCGGTCGCCACACCGTCTGCCAGATTTTCCAGCGAGGTATCCGACACGGTGTCGGCCAGGCCACCGGTTCGCCGCACCAGCGGCAAGGTGCCATATTTCAGGCCGTAGAGCTGCGTTAAGCCGCAGGGCTCAAAGCGGCTCGGAACTAAAATCACGTCAGCACCGCCCATGATGCGGTGAGAAAAAGCCTCGTGATAGCCAATTTGTACCCCAACCTGGCCGGGATGCTCGGCCGCCGCCGCCAGGAACCCTTCCTGCAGGACGGAATCACCGGCGCCCAACAGCGCCAGTTGCCCGCCCTGCTCCAGGAGTCCGGGTAGCGCCTCGAGCACCAGGTCCAGCCCTTTTTGGCTGGTTAAGCGGCTGACCACCGCAAACAGCGGCACTTTGTCATTCACCTTCAGCCCCATCGCCACCTGTAGCTGACGTTTGTTTTCAGCTTTCTCTTCCAGCGAGTCGCGGGTATAGCGTGAGGCCAGCAGCAAATCACTTTCCGGGTTCCAAATCTTATCGTCTACGCCGTTTAAAATGCCCGACAGGCGTCCTTCACGCTGGCGCTGGCGCAAAAGCCCCTCCATGCCATAGGCAAAGTGCGGTTCGGTAATCTCGCGAGCATAGGTTGGGCTGACGGCGGTAATATGATCGGCGTAGTAAAGCCCGGCCTTCAGGTACGAAATCTGCCCATGAAACTCCACTCCGTTCATATCGTAAAACCACCACGGAAGATCGATTTCACTTAAGTGGTGAGCATAGAACATGCCCTGATAAGCAAGGTTGTGCACGGTAAACACCGACTTCGCCGGGCGACCGCGCGCCGCCAGATAAGCCGGTACCAACCCCGCGTGCCAGTCATGGGCGTGCACGATATCAGGGTGCCAGAAGGGATCGAGTCCACAGGCCATTTCGGCGCCCACCCAGCCAAGTAGCGCAAAACGCAGCACGTTGTCCTGGTAGGCAAACTGATTCGTGTCGTGATACGGGCTTCCGGGACGCTCGTAAAGATGGGGCGCATCAATCAGGTAAATCCCTACGCCGTTATAGTGGCCGTAGAGCAGGCGCATGTCGCCCGCGAACGTTTGTCGATGGGCAACGACCTGAATATCTTCGATTCCCCGCCGAATGTCGGGAAAAGCGGGAAGCAGGACGCGCGTATCAACGCCGCCTGCAATCTGTGCCGCCGGCAACGCGCCAAGCACATCCGCAAGGCCGCCAGTCTTCAGCAGAGGAAACATCTCGGAACAGACATGTAAGACCTGCATTATCGCTCCCATTTGGAAAGTCGCGGCGCTGTGTCTTAACCCTCAGGCAACGCCAAACGATAAAATAACCGCGCACGGCAATCGCGTGCGCTGGCCAATTTTCTACGCGCTTCAGCTCTGCAGCTTCGCCAGCATCTCACGCGTGACCAGTACAATGCCCTCTTCAGAGCGGTAAAAGCGGCGAGCATCCTCTTCAGCATTTTCTCCGACTACCATGCCCTCAGGGATCACGCAGGCGCGGTCGATAATGCAGCGGCGTAATCGGCAGGAGCGGCCGACAATGACGTCTGGCAACAGTACGGATGAGTCGATATTGCAAAACGAGTTAATGCGCACGCGCGGAAACAGCACCGATTGCACGACCACCGAGCCCGAGATAATGCAGCCACCGGAAACCAGCGAGTTCAGCGTCATGCCGTGACTACCGGAACGGTCCTGCACAAACTTAGCGGGCGGCAGCGGCTCCATATGCGTACGAATCGGCCAATTCTGGTCGTACATATCCAGCTCCGGCATGACCGAGGCCAGGTCAAGGTTTGCTTTCCAGTAGGCTTCCAGCGTGCCCACATCGCGCCAGTAAGGCTCGGCGTTAGGATCGGACTGCACGCAGGAGAGCGGGAACGGGTGGGCGTAAGCTTCGCCGGCCCGGGTAATTTTTGGAATGATATCTTTGCCAAAGTCGTGGCTTGAATTTTCATCCCGATCGTCTTCTTCCAGAAGAGCGAACAGGTAATCGGCGTCAAAGACGTAAATGCCCATGCTTGCCAGAGACTTGCTGCTGTCGTTTGGCATCGTTGGCGGGTTTTCCGGCTTCTCCACGAAGTCGACAATTTTTTCGTCAACGTCCACCGCCATGACGCCAAACGCCGAAGCTTCATGTATCGGCACCGGCATACAGGCAACGGTACAGCGCGCGCCCTTCTCGACGTGATCGATAAGCATGCGCGAGTAGTCCTGCTTGTAGATGTGATCTCCGGCGAGGATCACCACATATTCGGCGTCGTAGCGGCGAATAATGTCGAGGTTCTGGGTCACGGCATCCGCCGTACCGCGATACCAGTTTTCACCGTGCACGCGCTGCTGGGCGGGCAGCAGATCGACAAACTCGTTCATCTCTTCGCTAAAGAAGGACCAGCCGCGCTGAATGTGCTGCACCAGGGTATGTGATTGATACTGAGTAATGACCCCAATGCGGCGAATACCGGAGTTGATGCAGTTGGATAGCGCAAAATCAATAATGCGGAACTTGCCGCCAAAGTGAACCGCAGGCTTGGCGCGTGTCGACGTGAGATCCTTCAGTCGAGTTCCGCGACCACCGGCCAGAATTAACGCAACGGATTTGATCGGCAGCTGGCGAGCCAACATCAACGGATCGTTTTTTTCAAACCTAACCATGACGAACTCCTTTTTCATGACTTGTGGAACACGCAAATTCCGTGCGCAGGACCATGCCATACAACCATCACGACCGGGTTATCCTCTCCGGCAAACGGAGGAACGGCGTGCCATTCCCCCTCAGGTAGAACGATGTCCGCAACGTCTTCGGTCGCGTTAATTGTTATCAGCCAGCGATCGGACAGCTGGATTTGCAGGCGATGCACCCCACACTGCCACTCATCGACGCTCAGGGGCTGCGCCTCCTTATTCAGCCAGCGAACGTTGCCGTCCCCCTCTTCCCACCAGCCGTTGGCGGTCAACGCCGGAATAGCCTGGCGCAGACGAAGAAGGGCCGCCGTAAAGGTGGCTAACCCGTCGTTTCCCTGCTCCCAGTCAAGCCAGGTCAGCACATTGTCCTGGCAGTAGGCGTTGTTGTTGCCATGCTGGCTGTGGCCATGCTCATCTCCGGCGAGCAACATCGGCGTTCCCTGGGAAAGTAATAACGTTGTGAGCAGCGCATGCACGCTGTCCCGACGCCGTTCTTTAATAATCAGGCTGGCCTCAAGCCCTTCAAAACCATAGTTATTGCTAAAGTTACTGTTGGTACCGTCGCGGTTATCTTCACCATTGGCTTCGTTATGCTTCTGGTTAAAACTGACGCAATCACGCAGCGTAAAACCATCATGGGCAGTGATTAAATTAATACTGGTGGATGGCCGCCTTTCGCCATGACGATAAACATCGCTCGACCCGGCAAAGCGGCAGGCAAACCCGCCCAAAGAGAGATCCTGCTGCAGCCAGAAGCGGCGCATCCCGTCCCTGAAATGATCGTTCCATTCGGCAAACAGCGGCGGGAAGTTACCGACCTGATACCCCCCCTGACCGATATCCCAGGGCTCGGCTATTAACTTCACCTGCGACAGTTGCGGATCGTTTTTGATCGCCTCAAACAGCGGCGCATCCTGGCGAAACTCCGGCGTGCGCCCCATCACCGAGGCCAGATCAAAACGGAAACCGTCCACATGGAAGCTGTCAACCCAGTAACGCAGGCAGTCCGTCATCTGCGCCACCACGCCCGGCGTGCTGAGGTTCAGGGTATTCCCACAGCCGGTCCAGTTCTGGTAATCGCCGTTGTCCATTAACCAATAATAGCTACGGTTGTCGATTCCGCTCAGCGACAGGGTTGGGCCATCTTTGTCCAGCTCCGCGCTGTGGTTCAGGACAATGTCGAGGATCACTTCAATGCCGGCTTTGTGCAGCGCTTTGATGGCGCTTCGTAGCTCGTTCGCGGCGTTATGAGGGTTTTGATCTATCGCGTAGTCACTTTCAACGGCATAGAAAGCGCGAGGGTTGTAGCCCCAATAGTTACTCAGCCCCAGCTGCGAAATGCGGGGTTCGGTAACAAAATGCGCGACGGGCAGCAGTTCAAGCGCCGTGATCCCCAGTCGTTTGAAGTAATCAGTCATCACCGGGTGCCCCAGCGCCGCATAAGTGCCGCGCAGCGCCTCCGGGATGCCGGGATGAAGCAGCGTCAGCCCACGGACGTGGGCTTCATAAATAACCGTGTTGCCCCACGGCGTTCTGAGCGGCAGGTCGTCTTCCCAGTCAAATGTTTCCCTGACCACCACGCACTTCGCCATGTGCGGGGCGCTGTCTTCGAGGTTGGGTTCATCGTAGCCGCAGTGAAAATGTGGGTGATCTTCGGCACCGCCCACCACCACACGTGCGCAGGGATCGAGCAGCAGCTTCGCAGGGTTGAACCGGTGACCCTTTTCAGGCTCCCAAGGCCCGTGAACCCGGTAGCCGTAGAGCAGCCCCGGTTTGCCTTCCGGCAGATAGCCATGCCAGATGTCCCCTGAACGCGATGGCAAGTCATAGCGCTGTTCGCGACCGTGTTCATCAAACAGGCACAGCTCTACCTTTTCGGCATGCACCGAGTAGAGGGTGAAATTAACGCCTTTGCCGTCGTAATACGCACCGTACGGTGCCGGGCTACCTTGAGTGAGCTGCATCATGCATCGCCCTCCCGGATCAGCCAGAGGGTGGACAGCGGCGGCAACGTAATGCACAGGGAATGCTCGCGGCCGTGGCTTGGCACCGCCTCGCTGCGCACTGTACCGCTGTTACCGGCGTTACTGCCGTGATAATGCATCGAGTCTGTATTCAGCTCTTCGCGCCAGCGCCCAGGCTGGTTGATGCCGAAGCGGTAATGGTAGCGAGGTACCGGCGTGAAGTTGCTGGCAACAATGACCTCGTTGCCCCCGGCATCACGGCGCACGAAAATAAAGACCGAATTCGCCTTATCTTCCACCACCAGCCATTCAAAGCCGTAGTCGTCAAAATCCAGCTGATGCAGTGCGGCATGGCGCCGGTAGGTATGGTTGAGGTCGCGCACAAGGCGCTGCACGCCATGGTGCCAGTTATCGCCCCCCTGCAGCAGGTGCCAGTCAAGGCTGCTGTCGTGGTTCCATTCGCGGCCCTGGGCGAACTCATTGCCCATAAACAACAGCTTTTTGCCGGGGAAGGCCCACATCCAGCCATAGTAAGCGCGCAGGTTGGCGAACTTCTGCCAGGCATCCCCCGGCATGCGGTCGAGAATCGACTTTTTGCCGTGCACGACTTCATCGTGCGAGAGAGGCAGAACAAAGTTTTCGGTGCCGTTATACAGCATCCCAAAGGTCATTTTATCGTGATGATGCTGGCGGTAGACCGGGTCGAGCTTCATATAGTCGAGCGTGTCGTGCATCCAGCCAAGATTCCACTTAAACCAGAACCCCAGCCCTCCCATGCTCGGCGGGCGAGAAACGCCGGAAAAATCGGTCGACTCTTCCGCCATGGTTACCGCGCCCGGCGTTTGCTCACCGATGATACGGTTGGTATTACGCAGAAATTCAATGGCCTCCAGATTTTCACGTCCCCCGAACGCATTCGGGATCCACTCGTCTTTTTCGCGACTGTAATCGCGGTAAATCATCGAGGCGACGGCATCCACGCGCAGGCCATCAATGCCAAAACGTTCAATCCAGTACAGCGCGTTGCCCACCAGATAGTTACAGACTTCACGGCGGCCATAGTTATAAATCAGCGTGTTCCAGTCCTGGTGATAACCCTCACGCGGGTCGCCATGTTCATACAGCGCGGTACCGTCAAAATTCGCCAGCCCCGCGTCATCCGTCGGGAAATGCCCGGGCACCCAGTCCAGCAGAACGTTAAGTCCGGCCTCGTGGGCGGTCTGAAGGAAGTAGAGGAAGTCGTCGCGCGTGCCGAAGCGGCGCGTCGGGGCATAAAGCCCTTGCGGCTGATAGCCCCAGCTGCCGTCAAACGGGTGTTCGTTAACCGGCAACAGTTCAAGATGGGTGAAGCCCATCTCTTTCACGTAGGGAATGAGCTGCTCTGCCAGCTCGCGATAGCTGAGCCAGAAGTTATTGTCGCTGTGGCGGCGCCAGGAGCCAAGGTGCACTTCATAGATTGAGATGGGCTGGTCAAAGCCGTTAGCTTTCTGCCGTTCGGGGCTGAGCGTGGTTTTCTCCGGCAGGCCACAGATCAAAGAGGCCGTTTCGGGGCGCATTTGCGCTTCAAAAGCGTAAGGATCGGCCTTAATACGCAGGTGCCCATCGGCATCCAGCAGCTCGAATTTATACAGCTGTCCGTTGTGCGCTCCGGGGATAAACAGCTCCCAAATGCCGCTCTCTCGCCTCAGCCGCATCGGGTGACGGCGGCCGTCCCAGTAGTTAAACTGCCCGACAACGGAGACGCGCCTGGCGTTCGGTGCCCAAAGCGAGAAGCGCGTTCCGGTCACGCCGTCCATCGTGTCGGCGTGCGCGCCCAGCGTTTCATACGGGCGTAGATGCGTGCCTTCGGAGAGCAGCCAGCTGTCCAGGTCCTGAATCAGCGGCCCAAAGCGATAGGGATCGTCAATCAGGTTCTCCTGACCGTGCCAGACCACGGCAAGCTGATAGCGAAAGGCATTTTTACGGCGAGGAATCAGCCCACAAAAGAAACCCCGGGAATCAAGGCACTCCAGTTGGCCCACTTTGCGCCCGGTTTTTGGTTCGATAACCCAGACTTCTGTGGCGTTAGGCAACAGCGCACGGACTTCAAGCCCGGCGTCTGTTTGATGCATTCCCAGCAGGGAAAACGGATCGGCAAAATGACCCGTAATTAGCGCATTGATCACGTCTCTTTCCGGCAGAACAGACATGGCATTTTCCTTTTTTATGTGTCACCAACAACCCACGCTACGCCGCCGCGCAGGTACGACACTTATCATTGACCTGACGAACGGCACTTAACTCCTGTAAGCCGGTTCGCCCAATACTCGCCAAAACGCTTGCGCGTGATGACTTAAGCATAGCCAACGCTTTATTGACTCCTCGTGAAATAAATTAATAACTTCCGTTTTACCTCAAATTGCAGGCAAAAAAAGAGGGGCATCATTTGCCCCTCTGTTAACTCCGCTTGATTATGCGAGCGCCCGCAGCATTCTGCGCAGCGGCTCGGCAGCGCCCCACAGCAGCTGGTCGCCGACGGTGAAGGCCGAAAGATACTCAGGCCCCATGTTCAGCTTACGCAGGCGGCCAACTGGCGTAGACAGCGTGCCGGTTACCGCAGCCGGGGTCAGCTCACGCATGGTGATATCACGGTCGTTTGGCACCACTTTCGCCCACGGGTTGTGCGCGGCCAGCAGCTCTTCCACGGTTGGGATAGACACATCTTTCTTCAGCTTGATGGTAAACGCCTGGCTGTGGCAACGCAGCGCGCCCACACGCACGCACAGACCGTCAACCGGGATAACGGAAGAGGTGGCAAGAATTTTGTTGGTCTCCGCCTGACCTTTCCACTCTTCACGGCTCTGACCGTTGTCGAGCTGCTTGTCGATCCACGGGATCAGGCTGCCGGCCAGCGGCACGCCGAAGTTATCAACCGGCAGCTTACCGCTGCGGCCAAGCTCGGTGACCTTACGTTCGATATCCAGAATCGCGGAAGCCGGATTCGCCAGTTCGGTGGAGACTTCGCCATACAGCTGGCCCATTTGATTCAGCAGTTCACGCATATGGCGCGCGCCGCCGCCGGATGCAGCCTGGTAAGTCGCAACGGATACCCAGTCAACAAGGTCGTTGGCAAACAGGCCGCCGAGGGACATCAGCATCAGGCTTACGGTGCAGTTGCCGCCAACGAAGGTTTTGACGCCTTTGTTCAGGCCTTCCTGAATGACATGCTGATTGACCGGGTCGAGGATAATAATCGCGTCATCTTTCATGCGTAGAGAAGAAGCTGCGTCAATCCAGTAACCTTGCCAGCCGCTTTCACGGAGCTTTGGATAGATTTCGTTGGTATAATCGCCGCCCTGGCAGGTCACTATGATATCCAGCGCCTTCAGCGCTTCCAGATCAAATGCGTCCTGCAATGTACCGCCGGTAGTGCCGGTAAACGTAGGGGCTGCCTGCCCAAGCTGGGAAGTGGAGAAGAAAACCGGACGAATGGCGTCAAAATCGCGCTCTTCCACCATGCGTTGCATGAGTACAGAGCCGACCATACCGCGCCAGCCAATAAAACCAACATTTTTCATAGCGACTTAATCCTGCAGAGATGATTGCGTGTGTAAGCGCTGGCAGTGAGCCAGAACATCACTCCACATTACAAAATGCAGCCAAAGTCGCAAGTGAAATTAATCAATGATATCTGCCGTGTCAGAAACAAAGCTTATTACCAGAAACAACTTGCCAGATTTTGGGGAAAACAGATGACTGAAATCATATCCGCAGCGGTTTTACTGATCCTGATTATGGACCCGCTCGGCAACCTGCCGATCTTTATGTCGGTGCTAAAACATACGGAGCCAAAGCGCCGCCGGGCCATTATGATCCGCGAACTGCTTATTGCTCTACTGCTAATGCTTATCTTCCTGTTTGCCGGGGAGAAAATCCTGGGCTTCCTGAATTTGCGGGCCGAAACCGTCTCCATTTCAGGCGGGATTATCCTGTTCCTTATCGCCATTAAGATGATTTTTCCGGGCCAGGAAGGCAGTTCGTCCGGCCTGCCCGCCGGGGAAGAGCCGTTTATCGTGCCGCTGGCGATCCCGCTGGTTGCCGGCCCTTCTCTGCTGGCCACGCTGATGCTGCTGTCGCACCAGTATCCAAACCAGATGGGACATTTAGTGGCCGCGCTGATGCTGGCCTGGGGTGGCACGGTGGCCATTCTGCTGCAGTCTTCCCTGTTCCTGCGCCTGCTGGGTGAAAAAGGCGTGAATGCCCTTGAGCGCCTGATGGGGCTGGTGCTGATTATGATTTCCAACCAGATGTTCCTGGATGGGATCAGAACGTGGATGCGTGGGTAAAATAGAGAGCCTTTTGCCGTAAATATCCTCTATGAAAGTTCGGCTAAGGTTTCATTCACTTATAGCCCGCAGTTGTTCCGTTCACCAGAAAATCTGTGTTCCACATAAGTTCAGAGTACGGTGAACGTGTCCGGGGGATAACGCCATCCCCCGGACAGCCCCGGCGCCCGGCGAGCTCATCGCCGCTGAAGCGGTAAACCCCCGGCTATCACCCAAACAGTCGGGGGCGATGAGAGCCGGGGACAAGGGTGTAGCTGTAGGTCTTGAAGCGACTGTAATGTTCTGTGTAGCTGCGGGTTTGAAGCGAGGCTCGGTTCCGGCTTAAATCGCCTCCGTTTTCTCTCCGACTGGCCAGGGTCCGGACGTCGGGAACGCATCTCAGCCGACCCAGGACTGGGAGATAAAGCGGAGGTCTGCCGCTTTATCGGTCGATTTATTTGGCCGGGAGTCCGGGGTCTCGAGGAAGTGACGGTGACTTCCCCGAGACGTTCACCGTTGCGGTGGCTGCATATAAAACAGGACTGGAAGTGAACGGAATCTTAGCCGATCCCACATAAGCAAGAGATAACCCTACCAGGCTCGATCCCCCTCACGAACACATATACCGATACGGCCCCGGCTGGCATGCACGCAGCAGGAGATGAAGATTTTCCTGCTTCAGCGTATACATGCCGCCAAAGAACGGATCGACAATCAGCCACCCCGGTACGCCGAAGAAGATGATGTTGCCGAAGAGATACCAATTGCTAAAACGGATTTCCAGCGGTATGGACATGGAGTAATACCCTTCGTGCTTTAGCATCAGCGTATAGTTTTTCTTCCCGAAGTAGCTGCCGTCCGTCTTTTTAAGCGTCACGGACTGTGGGGTGATGCCCTGCGCGGCAATCTCTCCCTTGCCATCAAAAATCGTAAAGGCCGCGCTCTTTGGCGTACTGTCGATATACACCGTGGCGTCATTATTGCTAACCAGCGTCGCGCAGCCGGTTAACAGCGGCAATAACAGTAAGAAGAGTAATTTTTTCATGCGGCGCTCCCTCTTTAATAGGGAGTAAGAGCGTCACGGGAAGAGAGAAGCTTAACCCGTAAAAGCAAAACACCCGGCAATTACCGGGTGTTTTTAGCAGGTTCAGACGAGAGATTAAGACAGCAGGCTGAACGCAATCATCCCGACAATCGCCCCGGTGGTGCCGAGGATGGTTTCCATCATCGTCCAGGTCTTCAGCGTTTGTGCTTCGGTTGCGCCGGTAAACTTACCAAACAGCCAGAAGCCTGCGTCGTTCACGTGGCTCACCACGATAGAGCCGCCCGCGATACAGATAGACAGCGCCGCCATCTGCGCGCCGTTATAATGCAACTGCTCGATGACCGGCATCACCAGGCCAACGGCGGTCAGGCAGGCCACGGTCGCGGAACCCTGAATAATACGTACCGCAGCCGCCAGCACGAAGCAGGTAATCGCGATAGGCAGACCCATGCCGGTCAGCGCTTCGCCCAATGCCGGGCCCACGCCGGAGTCAACCAGCACCTGTTTGAACACGCCACCGGCGCCGATAACCAGCAGGATAATCCCCGCAGGCTGCAGCGCCTGGCCGCACACCGCCATCACTTTTTCTTTGTCCATGCCCTGGCGATAGGCCAGACCATAAATAGCCACCAGGCAGGCCACCAGAATCGCGGTGAACGGGTGGCCGATGAACTCCAGCCATTCGTACAGCGTAGAACCCGGCGCGGTGAAACGAGCGGCAATGGTTTTCAGGCCAACCAGCACCAGCGGCAGCAGGATCAGCGACAGGCTGAAGCCAAAGGACGGCAGCCTGCCTTCGCCCAGGTGCGGCTCGGAGATATCGTCCGGGATTTCCAGCGAAACAAATTTGCTGATGAAGTTTCCGAACAGCGGGCCGGCGATAATCATGCCGGGGATCGCGGCGCACAGGCCAATCAGGATCATCCAGCCAAAGTCAGCGTGCATCTGCGATGCCAGCAGCATCGGCGCAGGCCCAGGCAGCAGGAACGCGGCAGCAGCGGCGACGCCCGCAAACAGAGGGATCACCAGCTTCACCAGGTTGGTTCCGGTATGGCGCGCCATCGAAAACGCAACGCTTATCAGCAGCACGATGGCTACCTCAAAGAACAGCGGCAGCGCGCAAATCAGACCCGCCAGGCCAATCGCGTAATGCGCGCGGCTGTGGCCGAAGGACTTCAGCATCTTAACGGCAATCTGATCCACCGCGCCGGTTTCATGCAGAATTTTGCCGAACATCGCGCCGAGGGCCACCACAATCGCCAGGAAGCCCAGCGTACCGCCCATGCCTTTCTGCATGGTGTCGGCGATTTTGTCGAGCGGCATGCCGGAGAACAGCCCGGCACCAATAGAAACCACCATCAAAGCCACGAAGGCGTGCATACGGGCCTTCATCACTAAAAACAGCAGGAGCAGCACGGAGCCGACCGCGGTTAAAACAAGCGTTAATGTACTCACTCTGCGCTGCCTTGGTTGATTAATGCGAGGGTGCTGGCGACAACGCCGTCCAGCGGCTGGTCGATATCCACGATCAGCACGTCTTTTTCATCCGCCTGCGGCTCTTGCAGGGTTTCGAATTGAGTCACCAGCATCTGGGTTTTGAAGAAATGGCCTTTACGCGCTTTCAGGCGGCTTTCAATCACCCCGAAGTCGCCTTTCATATAGATAAAGGAGAGGTTCGGATTGCCGTCACGCAGCAGGTCACGATAGTGCTTTTTCAGCGCCGAACAGACGATCAGCGAAACCTTGTTGGTGCGCTGCATCGCAAACGCGGCGTCGTTTAACGCCTTCAGCCACGGGGTACGGTCGTCGTCGTTCAGCGGCTCGCCGGAGGCCATTTTCAGGATGTTGCTGCGGGGATGCAGGAAGTCGCCGTCAAGAAACGCGGCGTTCAGCCGATGGGCAACTTCGCTGGCAACGGCGGATTTGCCGCTGCCGGAGACGCCCATCAGGACGTAAATGTGGTGGTCGTGATTAGTAGTGCTCATGATGGCTCCGACTCTGACACAAAGCAATGCGCCTGGTTTTGTTACGGGTAACTGTTACCGATAACATTTTCCGGTCTGGCTGAGCAATAAGCAATAACCATTAGCTTGCAAAGTGTATAAGTGTGAGCTGTATCAAATAAAATTTTCGGCTTAGATCGAGCCGCCGGGCGACAGCGTAAAGCCTAAATCGAGCATTTTTGGGGTAATGATCTCACCGCGAATACGCGCCAGCAGACGCTCTGCCCCGATACGCCCCATGCGCTCTCGCGGGGTAAGCACGCTCGCCAGCCGCGGCTCCATCACCTGCCCGATGTCATGGCCGTGGAAACCGGCAATCGCCATATCTTCCGGAATGCGCAGGCCCTGGCGCTGGCATTCAAACGCCGCACCAATCGCTAAGTCATCGTTGGTGCAGAAGATACTGTCGAGCTGTGGATATTCCCGTTTTGCCTGGCGCAGCAGCTCAATGCCGGTGGAGTAAGAAGAGGAGTTTTCAATCATCACGCTGTACGGCGTCAGCCCGGCGTCGAGCATCGCCTGCTCGTAGCCTTTTTGCTTGATGAGGGTACGTTCGTCGAGCCGCGCGCCGAGGTAAGCAACGTGCCTGTGGCCACGGGCAATGATGGTGGCCGTCATTTGGCGAGCCGCTTCGAAGTTATCAAAGCCCACGGCGATATCCAGGCAGGGAGAAATGCTATCCATCAGCTCCACCACCGGAATACCGGCGACTTCAATCATCTTTAGCGTTCTGGCCGTGTGGTTCCGCTCGGTCAAAATCAGGCCGTCGATGTTCCAGGACAGCATGGATTCCAGGCGCTCCTGTTCCAGCTCCGGCTTATAGCCGTAGTGGGCGAGCATGGTTTGATAGCCGTGGGCATCAATGACGTTTTCAATGCCGCGCAGGACTTCGGCGAATACCTGGTTGGTCAGAGAAGGAAGCAGGACACCGATGGCCCGGCTGGTTGAATTAGAAAGAATATCCGGCGCACGGTTCGGGATATAGCCCAGCTCATCTAACGCGGCGGCAATTTTAACCTGCAGCGCGGCAGACACCTGATCCGGGTTGCGTAAA
This sequence comes from Cedecea sp., assembly GCF_036500665.1. Lineage (NCBI taxonomy): Bacteria > Pseudomonadati > Pseudomonadota > Gammaproteobacteria > Enterobacterales > Enterobacteriaceae > Cedecea > Cedecea sp. Next base: position 42,759 of record NZ_DASYBS010000098.1, on the reverse strand, counting down.
AAACGGCTGACCGTCATTTTGGTCACCCCAACGCGATCCGCAACATCCTGTAGTACCGGTCTTTTCTTTTTCATCGTCCTGCTTGGCTTATGAAGTTTCGACAGCCGAGTTTAGCACGGACAAAAGAAAACCCGCCCCTTTTTCAGGGACGGGTTCAGATTGATGACAAACAGCCGAAAAACGTGGTTTTCGACTGTTTGGGATAAACCAGAGAACATAGTTCATTGTTTTATTAGGCCGTCAGACCTTTTTAGGACAATGAACTTTTCCAGCATTTATAGCCCGCCCTTCTTCAGGGCGGGTTTGACGGGTAACGTTTATACTGGCGGCAGGTCGAACAGCAGGATCTCACTCGCTTCGCTGGCGTGAACGGAAATCGCCTGCTCATCCCATATCGCGATCGCGTCGCTGGTTTTTGCCTGCGTGCCGTTAATAGACACGTCGCCTTTTACCACCTGGATCCAGACGCGGCGGTCGGCCGGAATCTGATAAACAGACTGCTCATCTTTGGCCAGCGCCCAGCGAGACAGCTCCATATCCTGATAGACTTTCAGTGAACCGTCACGAGCATCCGGGGAAAGCACCAGTTGGCGCCCCTGAGGGGCATCAAAACGGCGCTGATCGTAGCGCGGCGTAATTCCGGTTTTTTCTGGAATGATCCAAATCTGGTACAGGCGCAGCGGTTCGGTCTGGCTGGCGTTGTACTCAGAGTGACGGATCCCGGTCCCGGCGCTCATAATCTGGAATTCACCCGCAGGCACGCGCTCTTTGTTGCCCATGCTGTCCTGATGCTCAACCGCACCTTCCAGCACGTAAGTCAGGATTTCCATGTCCTTATGCGGATGGGTACCAAAGCCCTGGCCCGCATCGATAACGTCTTCGTTAATGACCCGCAGCGCCGAGAAACCCATAAAGTTGGCGTCATAATAGTCGGCAAAAGAGAAGGTATGCCAGCTGTCCAGCCAACCGTGGTTCGCATGGCCGCGGTCCTGTGCTTTTCTTAAGTAGATCATGGTATGTCCTCCGCAATTCGTTTGATGGGATAAGTGTGGACCCATTTAGCGGAGGATCATAGAGGGTGAAAATTGACTCCTCTGTTCAAAAAAAGTGAACGAGTCAGAGGAGCCAAAATGTTATCAGGAGAGGCTTATTGTCGCAGGTGACGGCTGTTCGAAACCGCGCTCCAGAATTTCCAGGTTGGTCAGAGCTTCAATTTCTCTGACGTAATTAGGCCTGCCGGCGATCAGCGTGTCGTACAGCGCATCGTAGACGCGGCCATAGTCACCCACTTCCGGCTTCCACTCCTCGCGCACCGTTTCACCGGCTTCGTTAACGTACTCCAACGTAGCTACGCTGCTGTCCGCGCCGAACCCAGGCTCACCCGGCATGATGTACGCTTTGAGGCTGGTTTCCTGCTGGTCGATGCCGTACTTCACGAACGAGCCTTTGGTGCCGTGAACGATAAATTTCGGGTAATCGATTTTCACCAGATGGCTGGTTTTCACGATCGCTTTGAGGTCGCCGTAGAACAGCTGGGCTTCAAAGGTATCGTCCGGGTTGGCTTTGTTACGCAGGCTGCGGATGTCATAGGCAACGCGATCCGGGCGGCCAAACAGGGAAATGATCTGGTCCATGGTGTGCACACCCAGGCCGTAGAAAGCGCCGTCCGCAGGTTGGCCCGGGTTCGCTGGCGCATCAGGGCGATACATATCGAAGTGACTTTCAATTTCCACGATCTTGCCGAGCTTGCCGCTCTCGATGGCTTTTTTCATCGTCAGGAAGCAGGAGTCAAAGCGGCGGTTCTGGTAAGGCGTAACCACCAGGCCCTTCTCACTCGCCAGCGCAAACAGCTCGCGCGCTTCGGCAAGCGTTGGGGTAAACGGTTTTTCCACCAGCACGTTCTTACCCGCTTCGAGCGCCTTTTTCGCGTACTCGAAATGGCTGTCGACGTGGGTACAAATCACCACCAGCTTGACCTGAGGGTCGTTGAGAATGTCATCAAGCTGGCTGGTAAAGTGGATCCCGGCGTACTGCGGCTGCTGTTCCAGCTCCGGCTTTTCGCTACGGCGGAAGATGTGGGCCACGTTGAGTTTGTCTTTACGGAAGAGTACGAACGGAAGGTGATAGCGGGTGGTGCTTTTACCAAAGCCGATGAAGGCACAGTGCAGAGTCATTTCATTGTCCTTTTTGATTTGAGCTGACTGTACCTTACTGCATTTTCCATCCACGTTTTATTAAAACCGGACAAAGGTTTGCCCAAAGTAGTTGGAGCTGTAGCAAGGCAGCAAGGGAAGGCATCCCGATGAGCTTACTCAGGTAAGTGATTCGGGTAACTGAGTGCAGCCAACGCAGCTGCAGCTTCAAATAAGAAGGGCAAAAAAAAAGCCAGCACCCGGCTGGCTAAAGTAATACTGGAAGCAATGTGAGCAATGTCGTGCTTTCAGGATGTCTCCGTAGGGGTCTCCCCTGAACGCACGGCAATAATAATCATTATCATTCGCACTTGTAAAGCGTTTTTTGAAAAAAATAGCGTTGACTTGCGGTTCAAAGTCAATGATGTTTAAAAGGTTTTCCATAACTCATTGAGGAGAAAAGGATGAAATCAGTTGTTGTGCGTCACGCCGAACCCGGCGATGCGGAAGCTTTACAGAAAATGTATGCCCATCCGGCGCTTTACCGCGACACGCTGCAGCTACCTCATCCTCCTCTAAAAGCCTGGCATGACCGAATTACCGCCCCCAAACCGGGAAGCCGACATTTGGTGGCGTGCATCGACGATGAGATTGTGGGGCAGTTGACGCTCACGGTGGAGCAGTCTCCGCACCGCAGCCACGTTGCCACCTTCGGCATGGGCGTGCATTACGATCATCAGGGAAAAGGCATCGCTTCAGCTTTGCTTAAAGAAATGATTGCCCTGTGCGATAAGTGGCTTCGCGTCGAGCGCATTGAGCTGACGGTCTATACCGATAACGCCCCGGCGCTGGCGGTGTACCGCAAGTTTGGCTTCGAGGTGGAAGGCACCGGGAAACGCTTTGCGCTGCGCGACGGCGAGTATGTGGATGCGTATTTTATGGCACGTTTTAGACCGGGGTGATTTTAGCCCTCACTCGGGCACTCTCTTATACCCTATTTTCTCGGAGGATATCTTTCGCTCCGCGGCTGTTCCGTTCACCCGTAGATCAATGTTCTCTACACGCTCAGAGCACGGTGAACGTGCCAGGGAGAAAGCGCCATCTCCCTGGCAACCCTGGCGCCCGGCAAGCTCATCGCCGCTAAAGCGGTAAACCCACCGGCTATCACCCAAACATTCGGGGTCGTTCGCGATTCGTTCCCGACGATCGCTCTCTTTCGCTGCTCCCGGCAGCTCAACCCCGCCTGAGTTGGGTCATAACCTGGGACGATGAGAGCCGGGAACAAGGGCGTGGCTGCGGGACTTGCAGCAACTTTTATGTTCAGCGTGGCTATAAGCTTGAAGCGAGGCTCGGTTCCGGCTTAAATCGCCTCCGTTTTCTCTCCGACTGGCCAGCCTCCGGCCGTCGGGAACGCATCTCAGCCGACCCAGGACTGGGAGATAAAACGGAGGTTTACCGCTTGCGGCGATTTATTTGGCCGGGAGTCCGGGGTCTCGGGGGAATGGCGGTGATTCTCCCGAGACGTTCACCGGTTCGGTGGCTAAGGGTGAGGCTGTACTTGAGGTGAACGGAACTTCCTGGACACAATTAAATCGCTACACCGTACTCCTCTCACTCACCGCCTCAGCCGGGGCGCTGACCGCCGCCTGATTCGCCTGCTGCTCTTCGCGGAACTTCAGGTTATCCCAGACCCGGAAGAACGGGTAATACATCACCAGCGAGATAGCCAGGTTCACAATCTGCAGAATTGAGCCGGAAACGTGGCCGCCCGTCGCTAAATAGCCGCTGACGATAATCGGCGTGGTAAACGGCAGCGCAATCCCGGCAGGGGGCGCAACCAGGCCGGTTGCCATCGCCGTGTAGGAGACAATGACCAGCACCACCGGCGTCAGGATAAACGGCACCACCAGGTACGGGTTCATCACCAGCGGAATACCAAACACCATTGGTTCGCTGATGTTAAACAGGCTGCCAGGGGCGGCAATTTTACCCAGCTGCTTCATCTGTACGCTACGGCTGCGGATCAGCATGAAAATAACCAGGCCTAACAGCGCGCCGGTGCCGCCGGGTGCGATCCACAGGTCGTAAAACTGCTGGGTAATGATGTGCGGGATAGGCAGGCCGTTCTGGAATGCGGCCAGGTTCTCGGACATATTAGTCAGCCAGACCGGGCGGATAAACACCAGCACGATGGTGTCGCCGTGCAGGCCCAGCGTCCAGAGAATGCCAATCAGGATCACCGACACAATCATCCCCGGCAACGAACCGCCGATATGGCTCATCGGGATGCCTACCAGATCGGTAATCATAGTGTTGATGTCACCAAACGGTGTGGCTTCCACCAGCAGGCGAAGCGCCAGCACCACCGCCAGCACGCAGAAACCGGGTACCAGCGCGAGGAACGATTTTGCTACCGCCGGCGGCACGCCCTCAGGCATGCGAATCACCAAATTACGGTTGCTGATAAAACGGTAAATTTCGGTAGAAAGCAGGGCGATAAGAATGGCAACGAACAGCCCCTGGCTGCCGATTTGCCCCATCGGCAGCACGCCCTTCACGAATTCCGCAGGACCGCCGGACGGCGGCGTGAACATGATGTTCTGTGGAATAGTCATGATAAAGGCCACCAGCGATACCGCCCCGGAGGTGAGCGGGTCGATAGTGCGGTACTTTTCAGCCAGGCGGTAGGCGATGCCGAAGCTGGAGATAATCGCCATGATGTCGTAGGTCGCTTTGACCGGATAAAGCAGCTTGCTTTGCCAGGTTGCGCCGAACAAATCGGTCATCAGCTGGGGGTAACCCGGCACCGGCAGATAGGCGAAAATCAGGAAGAATGAGCCGATCAGCATGAACGGCATATTCAGGATTATCCCATCACGGACGGAAAGCACATGCTTCTGCCCGGCGATTTTCAGTGCTACCGGCAGCACATATTTTTCAAGAAACGATTTCTTTGCAGACACGGTTACCCCTGTCCCGGCGCATGGCCGGGCATTATTGTTATTGATTTCTGTCATGGGATGGGCGGCACACCAGCCCACCGATAAGCGGCGCTAATTAAACTGCGGCAGCCACGCCTTGTTGCTTTCAAGTACTTCGTCGAGCAACGCCTGAGCAATATTCACGTCGGCCACCAGCGGGTTCGCTATCAGCGCCAGGAGCGCCTGCTGCTTGTCGCCGTGAACCGCCGCTTCAATCGTCAGCCGTTCAAAGTCTTTCACCTGCTGAGTCAGGCCGTTCATTAGAGGAGGAAGTTTACCGAACGCGAGCGGATGAGCGCCAAGCGCGTCTATCACGCAGTTGGTTTCGATCACCGCGTCGTCCGGCAGCCCCTGAATGGCGCCGTTGTTAGCGGTATTCACCACCATCTGCCTGCCGAGGTTGTTGTGCAGGGCGTCGATAAGCTCCAGGGCAACTTCCGAATAGAACGAGCCGCCACGCTGGCTGAGCTGCTGCGGCTTTTTGTCGAGCTGCGGGTTGGCGTACAGCTCAAACAGCTCGGCCTCTACTTTCATCACCTGCTCGGCGCGGGTGCCTTTCCCGTTCGCGGCATCCGTCAGTTCATCCTTCAGCATGGTGCGGGTTTGCCAGAAGTAACGATGGTACGGGCAAGGGATCGCTTTCAGGGCGCGCAGCAGTGCGGGCGGCCACGGAATCGCTTTGATGTTGTTCATTGAAAGCTGCTCGCCGTCGCACAGCATTTCAATCACCTCGGCGGTCGCGTCACTGCCATCGGCAATCACCTCGTGCACCCACACCATGTGGTTGAGCCCGGCGAAGCGCAGCGTGACTTTGTCGTAAGGCAGTTTGAGCATGTCGGCGATGGTGTGGTGCATGGTCACCGGCACGTTGCACAAACCTATGATGTTGGCGGAGCTGTAGCGGGACACAGCTTCGGTGACAATGCCTGCCGGGTTGGTAAAGTTAATAATCCATGCATCCGGCGCAAGGCGCTCGACGCGCTTTGCAATATCCAGCATTACCGGAATGGTGCGCAGCGCTTTGGCAAAACCGCCGACGCCGGTGGTTTCCTGGCCCAGCAGCTCGTGGCTGAGCCCCAGGCGTTCATCGGCGGCGCGAGCGGGCAGCTGCCCTACGCGAAGCTGGGTCAGCACAAAGCTGGAACCGGCAATCGCGGCGTCTGGCTCGTAATGCACCGTCACTTTTACCTGTTCCAGCCCTTTGCTGTCGAACATACGGCGAGCCAGCGCGGCGATAATCTCAACTTTCTGGCGCCCGGCTTCCACGTCCACCAGCGCCAGCTCCGTCATCGGCAGGGCGGCATGGCGCAGAATCAGACCTTCAATCAGTTCCGGGGTATAGCTGCTGCCCCCGCCTACAACGGTAATTTTCATCGTTTTCTCCCGCTCATCAGGCCATCAGGGTAAGAGCTTTATCCAGCACGCGGTCGCCGCGCATGGTGCCGTAATCCATCATGTCGATAACCGCCACCGGTTTACCGAGCGGGGACGAAAGCTCGGTAAGGCGGGCCAGTTCGAACTGCACCTGAGGACCCAGAAGCACCACGTCGGCGCTCTGGAGATGGCTTTCAATTTCTGCGACGGAGACGGCGTCAATTTGCACGTCCAGCGCACGTTTAGTGGCCTCGGTGCGCATTTTCTGTACCAGCATGCTGGTGGACATTCCCGCGGCGCAACACAACATGATCTTCTTCATTACCTTTATCCTTCAAATTGAAAACGTGTTTCAAACAACAGCGCGTTTATTCAGCATGTATGAAAATTATTTTCATGACCGTGATCTGCGTTGGATTATTGGTTTCCTGAATATTAAAGGGGGTTCAGGAGGCTGTCGGGCTGGTGTAGCGAAAGTGAGAGGTATGACGGCAATGGTAATTGAAAAATAATTTCAAGATATTATGATGGTTTATTCGCCTGTGACGCAGACGCAAGGAATCTTTCAGCGATGGATATTGTTTATCACCTGGTCCATGGGTTAGCGGACTCTTCTCCGCAGGAGACCCGGCTGGCACGCTTTTTTCTTGAGAATTTTTTCCAGCTACCGGATGCGACGATGGAGCAGCTGGCGGCGCGCGCGGGTGTCAGTCAGGCTACGCTCCAGCAATTTGCAAGAACCATTGGCTGCAGCGACATGAATGATTTTCTCGGCCAGGTTCGCCATCAGCAGCACGACAGCCGGGTACAGGATTTGCTGGCTGCACCGTCTCAAGTGCTGGGCGATGCGGCATGGGTAGATAACGAGACGCTGCAATTTCTGGCCAGTCGTGGCGGCGTGGCTAAAGACGTGCTGGCGCGTTTTTCACACTCCATCGGGCGTGATACGGACGGCGATATTATCAGCCGCATTCGCCAGAAGCTGGCGGAGTTCAGCCAGCAGGAGTCCAGGGTAGCGCAGGCTATTCTGCACGATCCGGGTTTTGCCTCCTCGGCCACTATTGACCAGCTGGCGCAGGCGGCGGGCGTCAGTCCGGCCACCATCACGCGCTTTGCCAGAGCCGCCGGCTGCGATGATATTCGTGATTTACGCATGAAGCTGGCGCAGGCCAGTGCCGCCATGCCGGGCAGCGAGCTGTCTGCTGCCTGGCAGCAGCGTTTGGGCAGCATCCAGCAGTCGCTGAGTCAGCAGCTGGAAACGTTGCCTGAGGCGAGCGTCACGCGTGCCGTGGCGCTGCTCAGGCGAGCCAATGCGATTCATATTTTTAGCGCCGGTGCGGCGGACACGCCTTTTGCCAGCCTGCTGCAGTATCGCTTGCTGACGCTGGGACAGCCCGCCAGCGTCTGCTATGACCCGGCGCTGATGAGCTTCACCGCCTCGATGCTGAATGCGGGGCAGGCGATGATTGTCTTCGCCAGCTCAACGCCGGACAGCGCGCTGCTTGCGGCGGTGCAGCAGGCCAGGCGGCAGGGCGCGGCGATAATCATGGTGACCAAAGATCCCACCAGCGCGACGCAGGCCGGAGATGTTTGGCTTTCTCCCGGCGAGGTGCAATATGGCGCGTTACTGATTATCGACCTGCTGTGCGATGGCGTCGCCGCCGCAGGAGATGAGCGGCAGATCTGAGTTTTTGCATCAAAGCCGCTTTACCCCCACAGGACGTGTCGTTTTTTGCTATACCTGAAAGGCTTATATCCACTAACAGGAAAAAACGATGCGTACCACAACGTATTTTAAAGTGGCTTGTCTGGCAGGTTTATTCGCACTGGCGGGTTGTGCTTCAAAAACCACCGCGCCGGAAAAATACTCTGGATTTCTAAAAGATTACTCTGGTCTGCAGGAAACAAAATCGGCGACCGGAAAAACCGTTATGCGCTGGGTCGACCCGAACTTCAAACCCAGTAATTACGACAGCCTGGTCTATAACCCGGTGGTTTATTACCCAACGCCTAAACCGACGACGCAGATTGGCCAGCAAACGCTGGATGGCCTGCTGGCTTATACCAACACAAAGTTGAAGGCAGCGGCACAGCAGCGCAAACCGCTGGTAACGACGCCAGGCCCACGTAGTTTAATTTTCCGTGGGGCGATTACCGGCGTGGATAGCAGCAATGAAGGGCTGCAGTTCTATGAGGTTATCCCGATTGCGATGGTAGTGGCTGGCACACAAATGGCCACCGGCCACCGCACGATGAATACCGATCTCTACTTCGAAGGCGAACTGATTGACGCGTCCACCAATAAGCCTGTCTTACGCGTGGTGCGTAAAGGCGAGGGGAAAACGCTGAATAATGAAAACGCCAAAGTCACCGTCGATACCCTGAAGCAGGTGGTAGATGATTTAGCCACCGACGCTACGATGTTTGACGTGCCGAATAAATAACTCCGGCCATGAAGGCAAAAACCGCAGCCCTGAACAAGCTGCGGTTTTTTATTACGCCAGTTTTCTACGCCACGGCAGCCACTGCTCGGGTTTGGCAAACATCACCAGGTTACCCAGCAGAATCATCACCAGCCCCAGCACCGCATTCGCGTGCCAGACGTAGCCCTCGTAAACCGTCGATAACGAGAGGGCCACCAGCGGGAACAACAGCGTACTGTAGGCCGCCTGGCTGGCACCGATTCGGCCAACCAGCGTAAAATAGGCACCAAAAGCGATCACTGAACCGAAAATGGCAAGGTAAAGCAGCGAACCGATGTAGCGCGAGGTGAAGTCAGGCATAAACGACTCGCCGCTCGCCAGCGCCACTACGCCCATAATCGCGGTGCCGTAGAACATCGCATAGGTATTGGTCGACAGCGTTTCCAGGCCCCGGCTTTGGTGACGGGCGCTGATCATATTCCCCAAAGAGAAGCCAAACGTGCCGAGTGCGCTAAGGCCGATGCCGATGAGCAGCGAGGGGGCCATTTGGGTCGCAACCAGATCGTGCCAGAACAGAGCGATAATTCCGGCTATCCCGAGCGCCGCCGCGGGCAATACGCGCGGAGAAGGCTTCTTGCGGAAGAACAGCAGGTTGTTGAAGGCGTTAAACAAGACCGCCATCGAGAAAATCACCGACTCCAGCCCGGAGCTGATGTACGCGGCGGCGTGATAGAAGCAGAAGAAGTTGAAACCGAACACACACGCGCCCTGCAGCACGCAAAACAGGTGGTCTTTGAGCCCGATGCGCTTCAGGCGACCCAGCGCCAGAAGGACTACCAGCATCACCACCGCCGCCACGGCAAAGCGCCAGAAGATAGACACCGGGACCGAAACCACTCCCTGTTGCATATAAATGGCAATCCAGGTTGTCCCCCAAATCACCACCACCAGAATATAAAGCAAAGCGTTCATTATTGTTCTCATCAGCCAAAATCAGACCACGAGTATCCGTTTTTGCTTTGCCTTCGGCTTTCATCCGAGGGGGGAAGACTTACATATTCTTGCGGTTTTTTTTCACCGTGACGCTGGCGACGGCCGAACGCAGTCCTTACACTAGCCAGTATGTTCCAGAAGCCAACTTCCCCTATGACCACGCCATATCACGCCTTTGAAAACCTGCAGCAGCACAAAGCCCGTCTGAACGGCAGCGTTCAGCTTGGGTCAGGTATTCAGCTCGCCGCCTGGTCAAACGGTAACGACTGTATTACCCAGCGTTGCGATCACCACACGCTCAGCCTTTACGTTACCGAAGGGTACGAAACCTACCAAAAAACGGCTTCAGGCTGGCGCAACGGCGGCGGCCCGGATCGCTTCTGTATCATGCCGGAAGACAGTGAATCGACGTGGGACGTGCGGGATGACTTCTCGTTTGTGCATCTGTACTGCACCGACGAACACCTCAAAGAGATTGCCGCGCAGATTTGGGATCGCAGCCCGGCGGCAATCAATCTTGATGAAAAAACTTTTGCCGATGATGCGCGCATCACCCAGCTTTATCGCCATTTCTTGCTTAGCAGCGACTGGCAGCAGCGGGCGAATCACCTGACGTTAAGCACGGCTTCCACGCTGCTGCTGACGCACCTGGTGCAGCATTACAGCAGCGTGCAGTGGAAGCTGCCGACGGTGCGCGGCGGGCTTGCGCCTGCGGTGCTGCGAAACGTGCAGGCATACATCGAACAGAACCTCAGCGAAGCGCTGACGCTCAGCGAGCTTGCCCGACTGGCAGATCTCAGCGAGTACCACTTTGCGCGCATGTTCAAGCAGTCGACCGGCCAGGCGCCGCATCAGTTCGTTATGCAGTGCAGAATGGCGAAGGCAGAAACGCTGGTACGCCAGGGGCGGTTACCGTTAACGGATATCGCCATGGCCTGCGGATTTAGCTCGCCCAGCCATTTCAGCAACCGCTTCAAAAGCGTCTTTGGCGCCACGCCGTCGCAGCTACGCGCGCTTAAGGCGTGAAAACGCGGTATAGCAAATCCCTCCGGCAATCACTCCCCAAAACGCAGAGCTGACGCCCAGCAGATTCACCCCCGAGGCAGTCACCAGGAACGTGACGATAGCCGCGTCCCTGTCCCGCTCGTGATTCAGCGCCTGGTGCAGGCTGCCGGCGATCGTGCCCAGCAGGGCCAGCCCGGCGAGCGTGTGGATCCAGGCCAGCGGCAGCGCGGTCAGCAGCGACGAAATCGACCCGCCGAAAACGCCGGCAATCAAATAAAACACGCCCGCAGCGGCGGCGGCAAGCCAGCGCTTGTCCTTGTCCGGATGGGCTTCTGCCCCCTGGCAAATGGCGGCGGTAATGGCGGCGATACAAACCGAAAACACGCCGAACGGCGCCAGCAACAGGGCAATTAAGGCGGTCACGACAATCAGCGGTGAAACCGGCACTTTATAGCCAGAGGCCGCCAGCGTGGCGACGCCGGGAGCATTTTGCGACGCCATGGTCACCAGAAAGAAAGGCACCCCGATGCCCAGCAGGCTGGACACATTAAACGACGGTGAGGTGAATTCCGGGACCGCCACAGAAACCGGAACGCTCCCCGTGTGAAGCTCGCCGGTGACGAGGCAAATCAGCAGGCCGATCAGCATGGCGACGACGACGGCATAGCGCGGGGCAAAGACCTTCGCCAGCAGCCAGCCAAGCAGCATGCTCCCGCCCAGCAAAAAGTGACCCTGTAACGAGGTGAAAGTATCCAGGCCAAACCTGAGCAGAACCCCGGCCAGCATGGCGGCGGAGAGTGTAGGGGGGATAAGGCGCATCAGCCTGGCAAACAGCCCGGTCACGCCGCAAATCAGGATCAGCAGCGAAGCAAAAATAAAAATGCCAATGGCTTCACTCAGGCTATGCCCCGGCAGGCTGGTGGCCAGCAGCGCAGCTCCCGGCGTTGACCAGGCCGTCAGGATCGGTGCGCGATACCACAGCGTCAGTCCCAGCGTGCTGATGCCCATCGCAATGCCCAGCATCGTCAGCCAGCCGGCTATTTGGTGGGACGTGGCCCCGGCGGCATCTGCGGCCTGCCAGATAATGGCGGCGGAGCTGGCATAGCCGACCAGCACGGCAACAAAACCGGCCAGCAGAGTGGGAAACGGCGGCAAAGAAAGGCGCATAATAAACTCGTTGTGCGTTATAACGTCCGCGAAATATAGCATCGTGCGTTATAGCGCACAAGGCGCTATACTTCGCCGTCAACAGGAGGAAGAAAATGGACATTGCGCTACATCTGGCGAACACCCTGAAAAGCCTGCGCCAGGCCAGAGGCTGGAGCCTGACCTTTGCGGCGGAGCAGACCGGCGTGTCGAAGGCCATGCTCGGGCAAATCGAACGCAACGAGTCCAGCCCGACGGTGGCGACCTTGTGGAAAATTGCCACCGGCTTTAACGTACCGTTTTCGGTGTTTCTGGAAGCTGGCGTTGAACCCGTACGTCCGGTCTTCGACCCGCAGCACAGCGAAATGGTGGTGGTGCCGCTGTTTCCTTACGATCCGCAGCTGCGTTTTGACCATTTTTCTATTCGTCTGGCATCCGGCGCGCTGAGCGAATCTTCGGCGCACGACGCGGGCGTGATTGAGCATGTGGTGGTGATAAGCGGTACGCTGGAGATGAATGTCGACGGCGAATGGCAGATTTTGACGGCCGGAGAAGGCCTGAAATTCCACGGCGATCGCCCCCATGCCTACCGCAATTCAGGCGCCGATGAGACGCATTTTCACTCGCTGATCCACTATCCCGCGACGACCGCATAATCCCCCTGTTTTTGCGCGGGGGAAGTGACTACAATAGCCGCCTTTCGCCCATTACAGAACACGACAAACTATGCGCCTGCACGCGAATCAACTTGAATTACTCAGCCCTGCCCGTGATACCGCCATCGCCCGCGAAGCCATTCTCCATGGCGCGGATGCGGTTTACATCGGCGGGCCTGGCTTTGGCGCTCGCCATAACGCCGGCAACAGCCTGCAAGACCTGGCCGAGCTGGTGCCGTTTGCCCATCGCTATGGGGCGAAGATTTTCGTCACGCTGAACACCATCCTGCACGACGACGAGCTGGAGCCCGCGCGCTCGATGATTATCGACCTGTACGAGGCAGGTATTGACGCGCTTATCGTTCAGGATATGGGCGTGCTGGAAATGGACCTGCCGCCGATTGAGCTGCACGCCAGCACCCAGTGCGACATTCGTAGTGCAGAAAAAGCGAAGTTTCTGTCAGACGCGGGCTTCTCGCAAATCGTGCTGGCGCGCGAGCTGAACCTGCAGCAAATTGCCGCTATCCATCAGAACGTTGACGCGACGATCGAGTTCTTTATTCACGGCGCGCTGTGCGTGGCGTACTCCGGGCAGTGCAATATTTCCCACGCGCATACCGGGCGCAGCGCCAACCGCGGCGACTGCTCGCAGGCCTGCCGTCTGCCTTACACCCTGAAAGACGACCAGGGGCGCGTAGTGGCTTATGAAAAACACCTGCTGTCGATGAAAGACAACGACCAGAGCGCCAACCTGGCGGCGCTGGTGGACGCGGGCGTGCGTTCCTTCAAAATTGAAGGGCGCTACAAAGACATGAGCTATGTAAAAAACATCACCGCGTATTACCGCCAGCTGCTGGACGAGCTGATGGACGGGCGCAGCGATCTGACCCGCGCCTCTGCCGGCGTCACCTCGCACTACTTTATTCCGTCCCCGGACAAAACCTTCCACCGCGGTAGCACCGACTACTTTGTTAACGAGCGTAAAATCGACATCGGCGCGTTTGACTCGCCGAAATTCGTTGGCCTGCCGGTGGGCGAAGTGCTGAAGGTGAGCAAAGATCATCTGGATGTTTCTACCACCGACACATTGACCAACGGCGACGGCCTGAACGTGCTGATCAAGCGCGAAATCGTCGGCTTCCGTGCCAATACGGTAGAAAAAACCGGTAAAAATCAGTATCGCGTCTGGCCAAACGAAATGCCGGACACGCTGAAAAAGGTGCGTCCTAACCATCCGCTTAACCGTAACCTGGACCACAACTGGCAGCAGGCGCTGCTGAAGACCTCCAGCGAACGCCGCGTGGCGGTGGATATCGCGCTGAGCGGCAGCCAGCAGCAGCTGGTGATGACCGCGACCAGCGAAGACGGCGTCAGCGTCAGTAAAACGCTTGACGGCCAGTTCGACGTGGCGAATAACCCGCAGAAAGCCTTCGACAGCCTGCGTGACGGCCTGACCAAACTTGGGCAGACCATGTACTCCGCGCGTAAGGTCAACATCCTGCTGGAGGAGGCGCTGTTCGTGCCAAACGCCCAGCTTAACCAGCTGCGCCGTGACGCCATTGAGGCGCTGACCGAAGCGCGCCTGCAAAGCTACCAGCGCGGTACCCGTAAAGCGGTAAGCGTGCCGCGTCCGGTCTACCCGGACAGCCATTTAAGCTTCCTGGCTAACGTCTATAACCATAAAGCGCGCGAGTTCTATCATCGCTATGGCGTGCAGTTGATTGATGCCGCCTATGAAGCGCATGAAGAGAAGGGCGAAGTGCCGGTGATGATAACCAAGCATTGTCTGCGTTTCGCGTTTAACCTCTGTCCAAAACAGGCGAAGGGGAACATTAAGAGCTGGAAGGCTACCCCAATGCAGCTGGTACACGGTGATGAAGTGTTGACGCTGAAGTTCGACTGCCGTCCGTGCGAAATGCACGTCATTGGCAAGATGAAAAACCATATTCTGAAAATGCCGCTGCCGGGCAGCGTGGTCGCGTCCATCAGTCCGGATGACCTGATGAAAACGTTGCCGGGCAAGGCGAAGCGTTAATTTCTGTGCTAATTATTTAAAACCGTCTATATCAGGCGGTTTTTTTTAATCAAATGAAAAGGCGTTAATATTATTTGTCACACACGTAATTATTCCGCGATTAAACAATGGTTCAATAAGCGTGACATTTAGGTGACAATTGTTGCTGTTGGCAGGGCACATTTCAGCAAGCGATGCTTAACTTCACGATTTTTCGTTATATCTCACTTTCTTAATACTGTTCTAAGATTTCTTTGTTAAATTCTTTTCATTGATTAGTTGTTTAGCTAAACAGGCCGTACTTCCTGAATGTTGTACTTTTATTTAATTAGCTTGATTCATTATCCCGTCAGCTTTTGGCGTTCAGCGATTTAATAAGGAATCCACGTAATGAGTGATTTTCTGCCTTTTTCACGTCCAGCGTTAGGTGCGGAAGAAATTGCAGCGGTAACTGAGGTCATGCAATCCGGCTGGATCACCACCGGGCCGAAAAACCAGGCGCTTGAGAAGGCATTTTGCGAATTAACCGGCAATAAACATGCGATTGCGGTGAGTTCCGCGACCGGCGGGATGCACGTTACTCTGATGGCCTTAGGGCTGCAGCCGGGTGACGAGGTTATCACGCCATCACTGACCTGGGTTTCCACGCTGAACATGATTGTGCTGCTTGGCGCGGAGCCGGTGATGATTGATGTCGATCGCGACACGCTGATGGTCACGCCGGAAGCGATAGAAGCGGCCATTACGCCACGCACCAAAGCGATTATCCCTGTGCATTACGCGGGCGCACCCGCCGACATCGACGCCATCCGTGCGATTGGCGAACGTCACGGTATTCCGGTGATTGAAGATGCTGCCCACGCGGCCGGCACCGAATACAAAGGCAAGCACGTTGGCTCTCAGGGGACGGCAATCTTCTCTTTCCACGCCATCAAGAACATGACCTGCGCCGAAGGCGGTCTGATCGTGACCGACGACGACCAGTTTGCCAACCGTATCCGCAGCCTGAAATTCCATGGCCTGGGCGTGGATGCCTTTGACCGTCAGACTCACGGCCGTGCGCCGCAGGCTGAGGTTATTTCCCCCGGGTATAAGTACAATCTGGCGGACATCAATGCGGCTATCGCACTGGTGCAACTTGGCAAACTGGAACAGTTGAATGCACGTCGCCAGGAGATTGCCCAACGTTACCTCAAGGAGCTGGCCGATACGCCATTCCTGCCGCTTTCCGTGCCAGAATGGCCGCATCGCCATGCCTGGCATCTGTTTATTATCCGCGTGGATGAAGAAAAGTGCGGTATTTCGCGCAGCGGCCTGATGGATGCCCTGAAAGAGCGAGGCATCGGCACCGGCCTGCATTTCCGCGCGGCCCATACCCAGAAATATTACCGTGAACGCTATCCGCAGCTTCAGCTGCCGAACAGTGAATGGAACAGCGATCGCATTTGCTCCATTCCACTGTTCCCAACCATGACTGACGATGACACTTCACGAGTCATTATCGCATTACGTGAAATAGCAGGACTCTAAGATGATGACCCCGGCTCCAATCAAAAAAGTTTCCGTTGTGATCCCGGTTTACAACGAACAGGACAGCCTGCCTGAACTGCTGCGTCGTACCTCGGAGGCTTGCCAAAAGCTCAACCGTGATTATGAAATTCTATTGGTCGATGATGGCAGCAGCGACGACTCTGCCGCCATGTTGACTCAGGCAGCAGAAGCCCCGGACAGCCACATCGTCGCGGTGCTGCTGAACCGCAATTATGGCCAGCACTCGGCAATCATGGCAGGCTTTAGCCACGTCACCGGTGACCTCATTGTCACGCTGGATGCCGACCTGCAAAACCCGCCGGAAGAGATCCCGCGCCTGGTTGAGAAGGCCGATGAAGGCTATGACGTTGTGGGTACTGTGCGTCAGAACCGTCAGGACAGCTGGTTCCGTAAACGTGCATCGAAAATGATCAACCATCTGATCCAGCGTACTACCGGCAAAGCGATGGGCGACTACGGCTGTATGCTGCGCGCCTACCGTCGCCACATCATCGACGCGATGCTGCACTGCCACGAACGCAGCACCTTTATCCCGATTCTGGCAAACACCTTTGCACGTCGCGCCATCGAGATCCCGGTGCACCATGATGAGCGTCAGTTCGGTGACTCGAAGTACAGCTTTATGCGCCTCATCAACCTGATGTATGACCTGATCACCTGCCTGACCACCACGCCGCTACGTTTGCTCAGCGTTGTCGGCAGCATTATCGCGCTCTCCGGCTTTGCTCTTGCGGTACTGCTGGTGGTGTTACGTCTTGCTCTTGGCCCGCAGTGGGCGGCAGACGGGGTGTTTATGCTCTTCGCCGTACTGTTCACCTTTATCGGTGCCCAGTTTATCGGGATGGGGCTGCTGGGTGAGTACATTGGCCGTATCTACAACGACGTGCGTGCTCGCCCTCGTTACTTTATTCAACGCGTAGTTAGCAGTGAAACCGCTTTATCTTCAGAGGAAAATCAATAATGAAAGCAGTTGTTTTCGCCTATCACGATATGGGCTGTGTGGGTGTTCGTGCCCTGGTTGAAGCAGGCTATGACATTGCAGCAATTTATACTCACCCGGATAACGCCGCTGAGAATAACTTCTTCGGCTCTGTGGCCCGCACGGCGGCAGAATTCGGGATTCCAGTTTTTGCTCCTGAAGATGTGAACCACCCGCTGTGGGTTGACCGCATTAAAGATGCTCAGCCTGACGTCATTTTCTCCTTCTACTACCGCAACCTGCTGAGCGAAGAGATTTTAGACTGCGCTTCCGTTGGGGCATTTAACCTGCACGGTTCACTGCTGCCTAAATTCCGCGGTCGCGCACCGCTGAACTGGGTGCTGGTTAAAGGTGAAACCGAAACCGGCGTTACCCTGCATCGCATGGTGAAACGCGCAGACGCGGGCGACATCGTGGCTCAGGAACGCGTGGCGATTGCTGCAGAAGATACCGCGCTGACCCTGCATCACAAACTGTGTGAGACCGCTAAATCCCTGCTGGCGAAAAGCCTGCCGGTGATTAAAACCGGGCACTTCCCGCAGACCGCGCAGGACGAAAGCAAAGCCACCTATTTTGGCGGCCGTTCACCAAAAGACGGCGCGATTAGCTGGGAAGGTTCCGCAGCTGAAGCCAATAACCTGGTGCGTGCGGTAACGGAACCGTGGCCGGGCGCTTTCAGCTATGTTGGTGGCGGCAAATTTATTATCTGGAAAAGTCGCGTCCTGGAAAACAACAACGGCGCGAAAGCAGGTACCGTCATCTCCGTGAACCCGCTGGTCATTGCCTGCGGCACCGGTGCGCTGGAAGTGGTCACCGGCCAGGCTGAAAACGGCGTGTACATGCAGGGCTCCCAGCTTGCACAGTCCCTGGGCCTGGTGAGTGGCGCAATTCTGAGCAGCAAGCCAGTATCCGCGATTAAACGCCGCACCCGCGTGTTGATCCTTGGCGTGAACGGCTTTATCGGTAACCACCTGACTGAACGCCTGCTGCGTGATGATAACTTCGAGATTTTCGGCCTGGACATCGGTTCCGATGCTATCACTCGCTTCATCGGTAACGAGCGTTTCCACTTTGTGGAAGGCGACATCAGCATTCACTCCGAGTGGATCGAATACCACATTAAGAAGTGTGATGTTGTTCTGCCGCTGGTGGCAATCGCGACGCCAATCGAATACACCCGTAACCCGCTGCGCGTGTTCGAGCTCGACTTCGAAGAGAACCTGAAGATCATCCGCGACTGCGTGAAGTACAAAAAACGCATTATCTTCCCGTCTACCTCCGAAGTGTACGGCATGTGTACCGACGCCTCGTTTGACGAAGATAACTCCCCGCTGATCGTTGGACCAATCAACAAACAGCGTTGGATCTACTCCGTGTCCAAGCAGCTGCTTGACCGCGTTATCTGGGCATACGGCGAAAAAGAAGGGCTGCGCTTTACCCTGTTCCGTCCGTTTAACTGGATGGGCCCGCGTCTGGACAACCTGAACGCCGCGCGTATCGGCAGCTCCCGTGCGATCACCCAGCTGATCCTCAACCTTGTGGAAGGTTCGCCGATCAAGCTTATCGACGGCGGCAAGCAGAAACGTTGCTTCACCGACATCGGTGACGGTATCGAAGCGCTGTTCCGCATTATTGAAAACAAAAACAATAACTGCGATGGGCAGATCATCAACATCGGTAACCCGGACAACGAAGCGAGCATCAAACAGCTGGCAGAAATGCTGCTTGAAAGCTTCGAGCGTCATCCGCTTCGCAGCCAGTTCCCGCCGTTTGCCGGCTTCCGTGAAGTGGAAAGCAGCGCGTACTACGGCAAAGGCTACCAGGACGTTGAGCACCGTAAACCAAGCATCCGCAACGCGCAGCGTTTGCTGGACTGGACGCCTGAAGTGCATATGGAGAAAACCATCGATGAAACGCTGGACTTCTTCCTGAAAACCGTAGAGCTGACGGATCCTGCTTCATGAGAAAAGTCGGCCTGCGTATTGATGTCGACACCTGGCGAGGCACCCGTGAAGGGGTGCCAAACCTTCTGGAGACGCTAAGTTTACACTCGACTCAGGCAACCTTTTTCTTCAGCGTTGGGCCAGACAACATGGGGCGTCACTTGTGGCGCCTGATCAAGCCCAAATTCCTGTGGAAGATGCTGCGCTCTAACGCAGCATCGCTGTATGGCTGGGACATTCTTCTGGCGGGCACGGCATGGCCAGGGCGCGTGATTGGCACCGGCAATGCCGGGGTTATCGCGGCGGCGGCGGATCACCATGAGGTGGGCCTCCACGCCTGGGATCATCACGCCTGGCAGGCCTGGGCCGGCGTTTGGGAACAGGACAAGTTCGAACACCAGATCCGCCTTGGACTGGATGCGCTGCAGAAAATCGTTGGCCAGCCGGTAAGTTGCTCAGCGGTGGCTGGCTGGCGCGCTGACCAGCGCGTCGTCAAAGCGAAAGCCGCTTTCCCTTTCCATTACAACAGTGACTGTCGTGGTACGACACCGTTTATCCCGATGCTGTCTGATGGCAGGGAGGCGGCGGTACAAATCCCCGTGACGTTGCCGACCTGGGATGAAGTCATTGGTACCGAGGTCAGTAAAGAAAACTTTAACCGCTTTATCCTGGATAAAATCCATCAGGACAGCGGCACACCGGTTTACACCATCCATGCGGAAGTCGAAGGGATGGTGATGCGAGATTCCTTTAGTGAATTGCTGGCAATGGCCGCGGTGGAGGGGGTGCAGTTCTGCCCGCTTAGCGAGCTTCTGCCGGACGATTTATCCACGCTGCCGAAAGGCAAAATTGTGCGCGGGACAATTCCAGGCCGGGAAGGCTGGCTGGGTTGCCAACAACTTATAGAGTCGTGAACCGATGAAATCAGCAAAATATGGAATGGCCCTTGTGGTCTGTTTTGCCTTACTTTACCTCGTACCGCTGGAGTTTCGTCACCTGTGGCAGCCGGATGAGACGCGTTATGCGGAAATCAGTCGTGAGATGCTGCTGTCAGGTAACTGGATCGTTCCGCATTTCCTCGATCTGCGCTATTTCGAAAAGCCTGTTGCAGGTTACTGGATCAACAACATCAGCCAGTTTATCTTCGGGCATAACAATTTTGCCGTGCGTTTCGGCTCCGTTTTCTCGGTGACCCTGAGCGCGCTGCTGACTTCCTGGCTGGCGTTCCGCCTATGGCGCGATAAAACGGTTGCGGTGCTGGCAGGGGTTATTTACCTCACCTGCCTGCTGGTCTACGGCATCGGGACTTATTCCGTTCTTGACCCGATGATCACGTTGTGGATGACGGCGGCCATGTGCAGCTTCTGGTTAGCCAGTACGGCCAAAACCACCGGCGGCAGGATTGGCGGCTATGTTCTGCTGGGCCTGGCCTGCGGCATGGGCGTGATGACCAAAGGGTTCCTGGCGCTGGCGGTGCCGGTGATTGGCGTCCTGCCGTGGGTGATTGCCCAGAAACGCTGGAAAGAAGTTCTGCTGTTTGGGCCGATTGCGGTGCTGAGCGCGGTGCTGATCACGCTGCCCTGGGCCGTAGCGATCGCTAAAGCGGAACCTGACTTCTGGCACTATTTCTTCTGGGTAGAGCATATTCAGCGCTTCGCCGAGAAAGACGCGCAGCACAAAGCTCCATTCTGGTATTACATTCCGTTCCTGATTGCCGGCAGCCTGCCGTGGCTGGCGCTGTTGCCCGGCGCGCTGAAAAGCGGCTGGAAAGGTCGTGCTGAGCAGGGTGGGGCTTTTTACCTGTTGGGCTGGATAGTGATGCCTTTCCTGTTCTTCAGCATCGCGAAGGGCAAGCTGCCCACCTATATTCTGCCGTGCTTTGCGCCCCTGGCTATCCTGATGGCGCGTCATGCGGTTGAGCTGGCGAAAAGCGGGTCTGCCGTTTTGCGCGTCAACGGCTGGATAAACCTGGCGTTCGGTTCGGCCTGTGTGATTACCGTGGCCTTCTTCCTCGCGCCGTGGGGGCTGGCAAGACATCCGGTTTATGCCGCCAATGAAAGCCTCAAAGTCGTTCTTGCGTGCCTGGCGTTTGCGGTCTGGGGGCTGTTTGGCCTTCTGACCCTGAGCCAGACGGCGAAACGCTGGTACTGGGCGGCGCTGTGCCCGCTGGGTCTGGCGCTGCTGGTCGGCGTGGTGATCCCATCTAAGGTGGAGAACTCCAAGCAGCCGCAGGCGTTTATTCACGCAATGCGTCCGCAGCTGGAAGACAGCCGCTACATCTTCACCAACAACGTAGGCATCGCCGCCGGGGTTGCCTGGGAGATGAAACGCAGCGATATCAACCTCTATAGTCAGGCGGGCGAACTGCGTTACGGTCTCGACTATCCGGATGTAAAAGATCGCTACGTCGGCTCTGAGCAGTTCGAGTCCTGGCTGGCGGAACACCGCAAACAGGGCAAAGTGTCGCTGCTGTTGCTGGTGTCTAATAACAGCGATCTTAACGACCTGAATCTACCGACGCCGGATCATCGCGCTAACAGCGGACGCTTTGTTCTGTTTGAGTACGACGCTCAGCCATGAATATTGCGCTGATAATTCTGGCCAGCCTGCTTAGCTGCGGTGGGCAGCTGTGCCAGAAACAGGCGGCGCAGGGGGCGGGGCGCCGCCACCTGATGCTATGGCTGGGGTTTAGCGTGCTCCTGCTCGGGCTGGGGATGCTTGTCTGGCTGCTGGTGCTCCAGCACGTCGAAGTGAGCATTGCTTACCCGATGCTCAGCCTGAACTTTATCTTTATCACCCTTGCCGCGCGGTGGATCTGGAAAGAGAGAATTTCCGCTCACCACTGGCTGGGGGTGATTTTGATTATCCTGGGCATCATCGCGCTGGGAGGGCACGCCTGATGGGGTATATCTGGGCGTTAATGAGCGTATTGCTGGTGAGCGGGGCGCAGCTCAGCATGAAATGGGCGATGATTCAGTTCCCGCCCGCTTCGCTGAGCCTGGAGTTTGCTATGTCGGTGCTGTTTGGCGGCTACGGCCTGCTGGCGCTGATTTGCGGCCTGGCCGCCTATGCGTTCTCCATGGGCTGCTGGTATATGGCGCTGAAGCGTATTCCGCTCAGCAAGGCTTATCCGCTTTTAAGCCTGAGCTACGTGCTGGTGTGGTTTGCAGCCATTAATCTGCCGTGGCTCAACGAAGCGTTTAGCCCGGAAAAGCTTATCGGCGTGGCGGCGATTTTTGTCGGCCTGGTGCTGATTTGCCTGCCCCATAAGCTAAGCCACAAAAAGGAAAAGTAATGCGCTAATTGTTCAGGCAAACTGACGGCAACCTGATGAAAACTGGATGCGAAGTATGGACCCACATATCATTGAAGTTCCGTTAGAAAAGTCATACCGCCTGATCAATCACGGCCCAACGGTGCTGGTGTCTGCCCATCACAATGGCGTAGACGACGTAATGACCGCCGCCTGGGCCTGTGCGCTGGATTTCACCCCGTCAAAACTGATGGTGGTGCTGGATAAAATCACCGTCACCCGCGCACTTATCGAAGAGAGCGGCACCTTTGTTATCCAGGTGCCCTGCGCCGCCCAGCTCAAAATGACTCATTTTCTTGGCACCCACAGCCTGAAAAATATGCCCGACAAGCTCGAGCAGGCAGGCGTTGAGCTGTTCCGCGCCCCGGGGCACAATGTGCCGCTGGTGACCGGTTGCACGGCCTGGATGGTCTGCAAGCTCATTCCTGAACCTCATAACCATCAGGCCCACGATCTGTTTATCGGCGAGATTATCGGCGCATGGGCGGACAACCGCATTTTCCAGAACGGCCACTGGTCGTTTGAAACTTCGGCCCCTGAATTGCGCAGCCTGCATTACATTGCGGGTGGTCAGTACTACGCCATCGGCGAGTCGCTGGTGGTGCCGGACGTGGAGGCGTAATGAAAAAGATTGAATTACCCGCCGAGGACTACCGCAAGCTTAGCGACTTCATCACCGACTGGCTGGCCGACAAACACGACCTGCAAATTGGCCAGTTCGAATCCGAGTTTTTCCTCGATGAGCTGGTGAAAAGAATGGCGCCAGCCCTCTACAATAAAGGGCTGGACGATGCCCTGGCGGTGACACAGGGCAATATGCTGACGCTGGAAGAGCTGATCGATTTAGAGAAAGTCATCGACTAGTTTTGCCGTGGGCGGGAGACGGATCCTCCGGCCTGAGCGTCGCCAGCTGCCGGGCAATGCTATCGGCGATAGCGTCCGGTACTGCCATCGAAAATATCTGCACATCGCCTAATGGCAGATACTGTTCAAAACGCTGGCGGAATTTTTCTACTTCGCTTTCTCTTTTCAGGCCAAAGCCCCGTTTTAGCTGGCGTTCGACAATGCAGCTAAGCGCTTCGTGATAGTCACGGGAAGGGAGCAACAGTACTGAGAGACCGGCACGATGGACTTGCTTTCTGTTCTGCTCCACGATGTCCGGGCGAATATCGGTTGCCAGAAAGCCCGAAGAGAGAATAAAAACGGCACAGGCATCGGCTTCTTCGAGCAGCGTTTTCAGCAGCTTCGCATTCTCCTCAAGATAGCGCTCATACCCGTTGAGCGTGATAAATTCACGTATATTGAGGATCCGGTCGCAGAATTCGTCGTCAAGATCGATTGCCGCGCAGCCAAGCCTGCTCGCCAGTAATTTACCCACGGTGCTTTTACCCGCGCCGCCGGGGCCAATCAGAAACACAACATCTGCCATTCGTTCTCTTATTTATTCGCTGTTTGCTGAAGCGCTATCTTGCCTCTGCTGATAAATAAATTCGCTGATAAAATCCACAAAAACGCGGATCTTCGATGAAAGCTGCTTGCCGGAAGTCCAGACCATCTGTAAGTGACCGGGCTCCTTCAGGTCATTCCCCAGCAACGGCCAGTCCTGCAGCCTGGCGGAATTCACATAGCGGAAGCGAATTCCGTAATGCCCCTCCAGTTCACGAGGGGTTTGCGGCTCGCCGTGGCGGGCGCTGCTGGCAGAAGAAGCGACGTTGCACGGCGTCGTGCTGAAGGCGCCGATTCAGGGCAAAACGGCGATTATCGACATCCTCAGGGCGGCGATCCCGCTGTATGACTTCCAGCGTTTTACCTACCGGGATTACGTGAACGCGCGGTTTTTTATGGAGTCTAACCGCGCAAGCGTGGACGGCATGGCGGTGGAGTGCGCGGTGTGGGTGCATATTAACGAGCAGGGGCAGGCAGATTCGGTGATGGTTCACCACCATCCACTGCCGGCGGCGCTCTATTTTTCCCGGCGGATGTGGCAGCAGGTGGACGAGAAATATCGCGAGCTTTACCTCAGCCCGGATGAATATGCGGCGTTGACTCACGGATAAGAAGAAGAGGCGCATTGCGCCCCTCTTCTCTATTACAGGATTACTGGTTAACCGGCACAACGGCACCGTGATACTTCTCGTTGATCCAGTCCTGGATCGTTTTAGAGTGCAGGACTTTCACCAGCTCAACGATGTCATGCTTCTTCACGTCGGCGCTGTGCACGGTGATGATGTTGGCATACGGGTTACCTTCGGCACTTTCCACCGCAATCGGGTCTTTGATTGGGTTAAGGCCCGCATCAAGCGCATAGTTCGCGTTGATGACAACCGCATCACCTTCGTCATTGGCGTACATCTGTGGCAGCAGGGCGGCTTCAATATCGGCCTTGAATTGCAGGTGTTTTGGGTTAGTGGCGATATCGGTAATCCGCGCATTCACCGGCTTGATGCCCGGTTTCAGGGTGATGACGCCTTCGCGCTGGAAAATAGCCAGAATGCGGCCTTCTTCGGCAACGGAGTCGCGCATAATGACTTTGCCGTTTTGCGGCAACTCTTTCAGGCTTTTATATTTTTTCGAATAGATGCCGATCGGCTCAACGTGAATAGCACCGGCGCTGACGAAGTCATAGTTTTTATCACCTTTATGATCCTGCAACACGGAGTCCAGGTACGGCTGGTGCTGGAAATAGTTAGCGTCAATTTCACGCTCGGCCAGCGCGGTGTTAGGCAGGATATAGTCCTGGAAAGTTTTAATCTCCAGGTCGATACCTTCTTTCGCCAGAATAGGTTTTGCCTGCTCCAGAATTTCCGCATGCGGTACGTTAGATGCGCCAACAATCAGCTTTTCTGCCGCGTTGGCATTCAGGCTCAAGGCGGTTAAAGAAGCCAGTGCCAACATCATGAATTGTTTTTTCATTATCCCGTCCAGTAGTGATGAGTGATTAATAAAATATTGCCGTGTCACTCCGACAGGCAGGTAGCGCACCTGCCTGCCGAAAGATGAGGCGTCCGTTAACGCTTATCCAGCAGGTGGGTAATACGGTCGCCGATAAACTGAATAATAAAAACGATCGCCAGTATCATGGCGGTCGCCACTAAAGTGACGTCGTTATGGTTACGCTGGAAACCTTCCAGATAGGCGAGGTTGCCGAGGCCACCGGCGCCGATAACGCCCGCCATCGCGCTGTAGCTGACCAACGCAATGAGCGTCACCGTAATGCCGGAAACCAGCGCCGGAGAAGACTCGGGCAGCAGCACGCGGAAGATCAGGGTATGGATCTTTGCCCCCATTGAACGCGTGGCCTCAATCACGCCTTTATCTACCTCGCGCAGGGCAATCTCCACCAGTCGGGCATAGAAGGGCGCTGCGCCCACAATCAGCGCCGGCAGTGCCGCATTGGTGCCCAGAATGGTGCCGACCAGCGTTTTGGTAAACGGGATCAGCAGCACGATGAGGATAATAAAAGGGATCGAGCGGAAGACGTTCACCAGCACCGTGGCAACCGAATACACCAGGCGGTTCTGTAACAGCTGGCCGCGAGAAGTCAGGAACAACAGCACGCCAAGCGCGATACCCAACACCAATGTTGCCAGCCCGGACCAGGCCGTCATATACAGCGTTTCGCCGGTTGCGGCCCACAGTTTGTCGAGTTTTAAATGCGGAAAGAATTGCTCAATCATGTTGAATAACCTCTGTTTCTACCCGCTTTTGGTTCAGGTATTGCACAATATTGTCCAGTTGGCTGACATCATCGAAGTGGACATACAGCTCGCCAAACGTCCCGTCTACCGTCTGGGTGATTTTGCCGTGCAGGATATTCAGCGCGACGTTAAAGTGCTGAATGGCCTCGGCAATAACCGGTTGCTGTGCCTGGCCGCCGGGGAAAATAAGCTTCAGAATGCTGCCACTTAACCCCTTAACCCACTGCGGATTGAACGGCTCGTTCGCTTCGCCGTGGAGTGAAACCTGGCGGACAAAAGTCTGCGTAATCGGCTGTTGGGGATGGGTGAATACATCCAGCACCGCGCCTTCCTCAACGATTTTTCCGTTTTCCATCACCGCGACGCGCTGGCAAATCTTGCGCACGACGTGCATTTCGTGAGTGATCAGCACGATGGTCAATTTGAGCTGGCGATTAATGTCGAGCAGCAGGTCGAGGATGGCGTCGGTCGTTTGCGGATCTAACGCGGAGGTTGCCTCGTCGCACAGCAGAACGTCGGGGTTATTTGCCAGCGCACGGGCAATACCGACACGCTGTTTCTGACCGCCGCTGAGCTGGGAAGGGTAAGCATTTTCACGTCCTTCAAGGCCCACCAGCTTGACCAGGTCGTTGACGCGCTGCGTTATCTGGCGCTTATTTTTCCCGGCAATTTGCATTGGGAAGGCGATATTCTGGGCTACCGTACGCGACCACAACAAATTGAAATGCTGGAATACCATACTGACTTTTAAACGTGTCTGACGCAGCTGCTCGCCTTTTGCACGGGCAATGTCCTGACCGGCAACAAGAATAGAGCCGGAGGAGGGGGTTTCCAGCCCGTTTAATAGTCTGATTAATGTGCTTTTACCCGCGCCGCTATAGCCAATAATGCCGTAAACCTGGCCTCTTTCGACGTTGAGGCTAATATTATCTACGGCGGTAATATCGCCGTTTTTTCCGGCAAATACCTTCGACACGCCCGATAGAACGATCATTATTCTGTTTCCTTAACTGCTTAAAACTTCCGCACCGCGGCAGCATAATTCGCTGTTAATAGCCGCCAGTGCGTTTTGTTCTGCGAGCTTAATCGCCGTTGTTTGGCCGATACTACCTGCTAACGCCGCATGGCAGAAGAATATAAAAACATGAGTTATAGCATTCAGGTCTATACGAGAACCGGGGGTATGCGAGCCGTTGTTATTTCATTTTTCTTTAGCAAATAATCAGCGTTGTTTATATGTAATCTGGCTATTGGTTATTGCCTGTGAATTTGATTTTATTTATGACGGGGTTTTTGTTTTTTTATTTAATAAAGTCTTTTGGGGCATCTTTTTTTACTGAAAAATAAGAAATTTATGCGCCAAATGAACAAACCGTGAAGCACGCTCGGGAAATATATTGCCAGCTGCGCTATGTTGCCCGCGTTGTAAACGGAGAGTCTCTAAGCATGTATGAGTTCAATTTAGTGCTGCTGCTTTTGCAGCAAATGTGCGTGTTTCTGGTCATTGCCTGGCTGATGAGTAAAACCCGCCTGTTTATCCCGCTGATGCAGGTTACCGTGCGCCTGCCGCACAAGCTGCTGTGCTACATCACCTTCTCCGTTTTTTGTATTATGGGCACCTATTTCGGTCTGCATATTGAAGGGTCAATCGCCAATACGCGAGCGATAGGTGCCGTGATGGGCGGGCTGCTTGGCGGGCCATTGGTCGGTGGGCTGGTGGGCCTTACCGGTGGGCTTCACCGTTACTCGCTTGGCGGGATGACGGCGCTCAGCTGCATGATATCGACCATCGCCGAAGGGTTAATCGGTGGGCTGATCCACAGCTATTTAATCAAGCGCGGCCGGACCGATAAACTGTTCAGCCCGCTGATGGCCGGGGCGGTCACTTTTGTCGCTGAACTGGTGCAGATGCTGATTATTCTGCTGATCGCCAGACCCTTTAATGATGCACTCCACCTTGTCGGGAACATTGCAGCCCCGATGATGGTCACCAACACCCTTGGCGCGGCGATGTTTATGCGCATCCTGCTGGATAAGCGTGCCATGTTTGAGAAGTACACTTCGGCATTCTCCGCCACCGCCCTGAAAGTGGCTGCCTCGACGGAGGGGATCCTGCGCCAGGGGTTCAATGAAAAGAACAGTATGAAAGTCGCGCAGGTACTGCTCCAGGAGCTGGATATCAGCGCCGTCGCCATTACCGACCGGGAGAAGCTGCTGGCATTCACCGGCACGGGTGATGACCATCATCTGCCCGGCAAGCCGATTTCATCGGGCTATACCTGGCGGGCAATAGAGAATAACGAGGTTGTGTATGCCGACGGCAATGAGTTGCCTTACCGCTGTTCGCTGCACCCCAACTGTAAGCTAGGTTCGACGCTGGTTATTCCGCTGCGCGGTGAGAACCAGCGGGTGATCGGCACGATAAAACTCTATGAAGCCCGTAACCGGTTGTTCAGTTCGATTAACCGTACCCTTGGCGAAGGTATTGCCCAGCTGCTGTCGGCGCAAATCCTCGCCGGTAAATACGAGCAGCAGAAAGCGTTGCTGGCGCAGTCAGAGATCAAGCTGCTGCATGCTCAGGTGAATCCGCATTTCTTGTTTAACGCCCTGAATACGCTGAAGGGCGTGATCCGCCACGACAGCGATAAAGCCGGGCAGCTGGTGCAATATCTGTCGACCTTCTTCCGCAAAAATTTGAAGCGTCCGTCGGAAATCGTCACGCTCTCTGATGAAATTGAGCACGTTAATGCCTATCTACAAATCGAGCTGGCGCGATTCCCGTCGCAGCTGAAGGTAGAATTACAGGTTCCGGCGCGCTTTACCCACCAGCGTTTACCGGCTTTCACCCTGCAACCGATTGTGGAAAATGCGATTAAGCACGGGACTTCCCAGCTATTGGGGAGCGGCATTATCACTATCCGGGCCCGCAGTGAGGGGGATAATGTCTTTGTGGACGTCGAGGATAACGCCGGGTTGTACCGGCCAAAAATCAACAGTAATGGATTAGGTATGAATCTGGTAGACAAGCGCCTGCGTACGCGCTTTGGCGATGATTACGGTATTACAGTGAACTGCAGTCCTGACTGCTTCACCTGCGTCACGCTGCGTCTGCCCGTTGAGGAGTCTGCATGTTAAGAGTTCTGATTGTTGATGATGAGCCGCTGGCTCGTGAAAACCTGCGCATCCTGCTCCAGGATGAAAGCGACATTGACATTATTGGCGAGTGCGCCAACGTGATTGAGGCGATAGGGGCAGTACACAAATTACGCCCGGATATCCTGTTCCTTGATATTCAGATGCCGCGTATCAGTGGCCTGGAAATGGTGGGAATGCTCGATCAGCGGCACCGGCCCCGTATTGTGTTTCTCACCGCGTTTGATGAGTACGCGGTGCAGGCTTTTGAGGCGTGTGCGTTTGATTACCTGCTGAAGCCGATAGAGGCGCTGCGCCTGCAAAAAACGCTGGCCCGCCTGCGCCAGGAGCAGAAAGTGCAGGACATTTCGCAGCTGCCGGAAAACCAGCAACCGCTGAAGTTTATTCCCTGCAGCGGCCACAGCCGTATCTGGCTGCTGCAAATGGAAGAGGTAGCCTACGTTAGCAGCCGGATGAGCGGAGTGTATGTGACCAGCCGGGATGGCAAAGAGGGCTTTACCGAGCTGACGCTGCGCACGTTGGAAAGCCGTACGCCTTTACTGCGCTGCCACCGGCAATATCTGGTGAATATGAATTATCTGCAGGAGATCCGCCTGGAGGATAACAACCAGGCGGAGCTGTTGTTACGAGATGGCCGCACCGTACCGGTCAGTCGTCGCTATCTGAAATCGCTGAAAGAGGCGGTGGGGCTATGACCCACCGCGTAATCAGCCCTGCCGTAGCCCGGCAAAAGCATGTCGGATCTCCGCTTCCGGCAAGTCGATACCGATAAACACCAGCGTGCTGCCCGGCGTTTCATCCGCCTGCCACTCGCGGTCCCAGTCGGCGCTGTAAAGCCGCTGCACGCCCTGGAACAGCAGGCGGCACGGCTGCTCTTCAATCCATAACATCCCTTTGTAACGCAGCAGATTATCGGCAAAGCTGGAAAGCAGCGTTTCCATTACCGACGACACTGCCGACAGGGCGACCGGATAATCAAGCGTGACGACAATCGAAGACACCGGGTTTTGCTGCGGGGCTATGTGGTGGAAGCGCGGTTTGGCTATCACCACCTCTTCTCCCAGCATAAAGCCTCGGGTATCAAACAGCCGGGCCAGCTCAATGTCACCGTGTATCACCGGGTAAACCGGGGCACGCGCATTGATGCGTTGCAGGCGTTCGGTCAGTGCGCCGCAATCACCGGCCACATCGGTTTTGGTCAACAGGATGCGGTCTGCATAGCCAATTTGGGACTGAGCAAGCTGGAACTGATCCAGCTGCGACGTGGCGTGTACCGCATCCACCAGCGTAATGACGCCGTCGAGCAAGTAACGCTCGCAGATAATCTCATGGGAGAAAAACGCCTGCAGGATAGGGCCGGGATCCGCCATGCCGGTGCACTCAACGATCAGCCTGTCAAATTGCACCTCGCCTTTATCCAGGCTGTCGAGCAGATCCAGCAGCGCGTCTTCCAGCTCGCTCGAACGCGTACAACAGATGCAGCCGTTGCTTAAGGTGGTGATGCGGGTGGCGCGATCGCCAATCAACTGGCTGTCGATGGGGACTTCGCCAAATTCATTTTCTATAACGGCAATCTTTTCATCCTGCTGCTTATGCAGGATCTGCCGTAAAAGGGTGGTTTTCCCGGCACCGAGAAAACCCGTTAAAACAGTAACTGCAATCGGTGTCATAGCATCATTCCTGTTAACAGCAGCGCATTCCGCCTTTACCGTCTCCGCCGTAGCGTGCCTGCTGGCGTTCGCGGAAGAACTCTTTATACGTCATGGCAGGCTGGTCCGGGTGATTAGTCTGCATATGCAGGACGTAAGTGTCATAGTCCGGGATCCCAACCAGCATCCGTGCCGCCTGGCCGAGATACTTTTTCGCTGCGCCTAAGTTATCGAACATCCGTCGCTCCTTTTGTGATGAAAGCCCCGCGTGGGCGGGGCAGTCAGATGAAACGATCAGTGGCCGGACGAAATCTTAATGCCTTCTTTCGGCACCGGCTGGTAAGGCGTTTCTTTATCCGTAGGTTGGTCGGTCTTACGCGCTTCTCTCCATGCTTTAAAGCCGTAGAAGATAATACTGTAAACCACCACCAGGAACAGAATACTCAGGCCCGCGTTGGTGTAGTTGTTGACCACAATATGGTTCATATTGGCTATCTCTTGTGCCGTCAGGTCTGCACCGCCCGCGCTGATGCGCGCCTTATACTGGTTGGCCATGAAGAAGAAGCCTTCCATCTGCGGGTTGTTGCTGAACAACTTCAGGCCCAGCGCCCAGGTGGTACAGATAAGCAGCCAGACGGCCGGAACCACGGTTACCCAGATGTATTGGGTGCGCTTCATCTTCACCAGTACCACGGTCGCCAGCACTAACGCTACCGCCGCCAGCATTTGGTTGGAGATACCGAACAGCGGCCACAGGCTTTTGACGCCGCCCAGCGGATCGACCACGCCCTGGTACAGCAGGTAGCCCCACAGGCCCACGCAGCCTGCGGTGCCGATAATCCCGGCAACCAGTGAATCGGTCTTCTTCAGGAACGGAATAAAATTACCCAGCAGATCCTGCAGCATAAAGCGACCGGAACGGGTACCGGCGTCCAGCGCGGTCAGGATAAACAGCGCCTCAAACAAAATACCGAAGTGGTACCAGAAGCCCATGTCGGCCACCGGCACAATTCTGTGAAACACGTGCGCGATGCCGACCGCCAGGGTTGGCGCGCCACCGGCACGGTTCAGAACCGAAGGTTCCCCGATGTCTTTCGCCGTTTGCAGGATCTGCTCCGGGGAAATCACGAAGCCCCAGGAGCTAACGGTCGCCGCCGCCTGGGCGGTCACATCCTTCAGCTGCGCCAGAATCATCGGCGCGTTCTCGCCGCCCAGTTCATGCAGGTTTGGCATGGTGATGCCCAGACCCGCCGGTGGCGTATTCATGGCGAAATAGAGACCCGGCTCAATGATAGAGGCCGCGACCAGCGCCATCACCGCCACAAAGGACTCCATCAGCATCGCGCCGTAGCCTATAAAGCGCGCGTCGGTTTCACAGGCCAGAAGTTTTGGTGTCGTACCGGAAGCAATGAGCGCATGGAAGCCGGACACCGCGCCGCAGGCAATCGTAATAAACAGGAACGGGAATAGAGCACCTTTCCACAGTGGGCCGGTGCCGTCCACGTACTGAGTAATGGCCGGCATTTTCAGTTCAGGGTTCAGAATAACGATACCGATCGCCAGGCCAACGATGACCCCGATTTTCAGAAAGGTGGCCAGATAGTCACGCGGCGCGAGGATCAGCCATACCGGCAGCAGGGCGGACACGAAGGCATAGCCAATCAGGGTAAAGGTGATAGTGGTATCTTTAAAGGTCAGCGCAGGGCCCCAGTACGGGTCATGGGCAATCACGCCGCCGAAGTAAATCGAGGCGACCAGCAGAACAATACCAATAATGGACACTTCACCGACACGGCCAGGGCGAATAAAGCGCATGTAGATGCCCATAAACAGGGCAATGGGCACCGTTGAGCAGACGGTAAACACGCCCCACGGACTTTCCGCCAGCGCTTTCACCACGATCAACGCCAGCACGGCCAGGATAATAATCATGATCAAGAAGCAGCCGAACAGGGCAATGGTACCCGGCACCGGGCCCATTTCCTCTTTGATCATTTCGCCCAGCGAGGCACCGTTACGGCGAGAGGAGATAAACAGCACCATAAAGTCCTGCACCGCGCCGGCCAGCACGACGCCCGCTAATAGCCAGAGGACGCCGGGCAAATAGCCCATCTGTGCAGCCAGAACAGGGCCAACCAATGGCCCGGCACCGGCGATAGCCGCAAAGTGGTGACCAAACAGGACGTTGCGGTTGGTAGGAACATAATTCAGGCCGTCGTTATTAATGACCGCCGGGGTTGCTCGCGTTGGGTCGAGCTTCATCACCTTTTGGGCGATATAGAGACTGTAATAGCGGTAGGCCACTAAATAGACCGAGACCGACGCGACCACTATCCACAGGGCGCTGATATGTTCGCCGCGCCGCAGGGCAACAACGGCCAGACAGCAGGCCCCGATAATACCCAAAATCACCCAGGGTATATGTTTTAAGTATCTGTTTTTATTCATAAGTCATCCGTTTTTCAGACTGTCAACGTAATACCCGTCCCTGTATTCCTGAGTCTGCTGTTGGTAGAGAGAAGGGTAAAAATTTATGGCGGATATATCCTGGCGCGCTTTTCTGCCGAACGGGGGAAAGAGTGCTTTAGCGGTCATATGAAGAGATAAGCGGTTGCCGGGTGGGCTAAGCGGTTTAGCCCGAAGGCTAACCCACTGAAATTTGTGATTTAGATCTCACTGACCGGAAACCCAAAGCCTGCAGCAAGTCTGCATGGGCTGGGTTTCCGGTCAACGGACCGTGAATGTTTGATTAAAATCAATTAAACCATAATAAATACATTGCTTTACCTTTCTATACGTCCCGGGCTTTGACCTTCCCCCTGGGGGAAGGTGTACCTTTTCCGCCAGTGATTTCAGCACGCTTACTCTTAAAGGAAATATGATGAAAATGCGCATGATGACGGCGTTACTGGCTTTGACACTGAGTGGTTCTGCGCTGGCGACTACGCCGGAGGCCAATGCTTTTCTGGCGAAGCACGGGCTGGCGGGGAAAACCGTGGAGCAAATGGTTGAGGCTATTGACCAGTCTCCTCAGGCTCGCCCGCTGGGCTACAGCGCCGGGATCACCAGCCATGCGCTGGTGCTTTCTGAGGGGCAGCAGAAGTTTAGCTATCCGCTGGGGGACAAGTTCTACCTGTCGTTTGCGCCGTACCTTCAGCAAACGCACCCTTGCTTCAATCACAGCCTGTCCGGGTGCCAGGGAGAGCTGGCCAACACGCCTTTTGAGGTGACAATCACCGACAAGGTGGGCAAAGTCATTCTGAATAAAACGCTAACCAGCCATCAGAACGGCTTTGTCGGCGTGTGGTTACCGCGTAATACCGAAGGGACGGTCAGCGTAAGCTACAAGGGACGCACCGCGCAGTCGGCCTTTGCCACGTTCGACGACAGCCAGACCTGCATGACGACCCTGGCACTAAAACAGGCGTAATTTTTCTACGCGGCGGCAGGCCTGAGGGCAGCCGCCGCCTGAGCTAAGGGTAATCCTGCTCTGTGTGAGTAAAGATAAACAAGCAGGCTTCGTTAAAATTTGCCAGACCCAACCTCTCGTACAGTTCAGTCCGCCTGCGATACAGGCTTTTAAGCGAAGTATTCAGTTTTTCAGCCACGTTCTCCATCGGCAAGCCTTCCCTGAGCAGCTTCATCATCGTGCGCTCTTCGTTGCCGAGGCGCATTTCAAGAAACCACTCTCTGGCCTGGCGGTCGATATTCACCTTTTGCAGCAGCGAGAACAGAGCTTCAACATCCGGGTGCGGTATCGACATATCGAGGCTCCACTTTAGCCTCAGCGGAGAGAGCTCACTGTGGCGCATATCGAGAACGAGGCAGCAAACGGGTGTTCCCGCCCTCCCGGCACTGGTTATAATGTTTTCCCAAAGCACCAGCGGTAACCGGCTATCAACCAGTATGGCGTACCCTTCGTAGCCATAACTAAAGCTCCTTCTGTCGACCGAGCGCAGTTGTATGATGTCGGGGAAATAGCTTTTTATTCCCTGGTAAAGATAGTGATCCTGAGTGATCAAAATTGTCGCATTCACCGCAGCGTATCCCTTTAATATCACTTCAATCCAAAATGCATATCCATCGAAAACCAGGGGCATGCCTATGCACGGCATATTTCGACTATTTCATTGGAAATGAGCTAACTAACCTTTAGGTAAGTTAGACGTAATTAATGTTTGTCACTGCGTTAAATATTGAAGCGTTGGTTGTGTCCGTCTTTATTATCGGCGTGAAGAATTATAAATAAAAAGAAATAAGAAAAAAGGCAGTGGGATTAAAATTAGGATTCTTTGCCAGGAAACTTCCTGAATAACACAGGGAAATTCACCGTGCAATGCCAGGAATGACAATAAAAATAGCATATCCTCGCATTTGTTGTTTTTGTCTTTTCGATTTGAATCATGATGTTATGTGTCGGCCTCTTACGTTTGATAAATTATTAAAAAGCCGATGCGGAGTATTCTTAAAAGCATCTTTGCTGCCGCTCTGATGTATTCACAAAGTTATTGTTAGTGACTTATCATTTCTGTTGTCTGCTCTATTGTTCGATTGGTTGTATTTTGAGTTTTATCCTAAAGCTTAAGGCAAGTAACGGCGATAGATGAAGAATATCCATTGTAATAAAACCCGCTGAATAACAGAGGGGCATTTTACTGTGTAAGTTTTCTTCCGCTGATACTGATGCCCGGTATTCAAATGCGGTGGAAAGATCATGCTCATTCATAATGGAATAATAGATATTTATGGGACAACGGCTGAGTATCAACAAGTTAATCTTTTATCATGGCGCGAAACTCTCGCTATTTTTAGTCGTGCCAGGATTGCTCCCGCTTCAGGGGATGGGGGCGACATCGTTATATGACAGCCAGGTCTTGCAGGCTCGCAGCGGTAATTATCAGCCTTTGCTGGATGGGCTCAGGCTTGAGGAGCGGCGCAGGCCGCTTAATCCGGAGCAGGTGGCAGACTGGCTGCAGGTTGCTTCCTGGGCCGGGCATGATGATGAAGTGGTTAGCGTCTGGCAGCATTTTCAGGGGCGAGTTTCCATTCCGGCACGGGGCGTTGCCGCCGCCGCGCAGTCCTTGCGCAATCTGCGACGGTGGGCGTCGTCGCTTTCCCTCTGGGACGAGGCGCTACGGCTTTCACCCGGAAACGATGACTACCGTATGGGGAAAATTAAAACGCTGGCTGACGGGCGAAAAGAGTGGCAGGCGAGGGATGCAGCCCTGCGCCTGGTTAAAGAACATCTTAGCCCGGCGCATCTGCAGACGCTGTCTTATGTTTCTCTGCGACAGGGGAAGACATGGGATCAACTGCTGAGCGACACGCGGGCCCTCGCGCTTGTGCCGGAAGATAAAACCGCACGCCAGAACCTGATAACCAGCCTGACGCTGAACAGAGTCAGCACGCCCGCGCTTGCCCTGGCAGATGAGGTGGAACTTCCGGCTGCCGGGCGCAGAAAGCTGGAGGTCAACGCGGCGGCTGAAATGGTGCGTATTGCTGAAATCGCACCCGGTGAAGAAAAAGCGCGTTTTGCCCTCGCGCAGCAGGCATTAAACCGCTACGACGCGCTGTTTGCCAGCTGGCGTCATGACCCGCAGGCTCAGCCGGATCTTGCCCGAGCGAGGATTGACCGGCTTGGGGCGCTCTACGCCCACAGCGATTACCCGGGGGTCATCCGGGAATATGCATCCCTGACCTCAGAAGGTGTGAGCGTGCCTCCCTGGGCCTTACGCTGGGTCATTTCCGCTTACCTGGCAGAAAAGAAGGTGACGATAGCGCAGACCCTTTCTCAGCGGCTTTCCGGGGGCGCGGAGGATGAGAACAGTAAAGATGAGATGTTTTACGCTTTGCTGGACAGCGGCCAGTATGATGCCGCATGCCTGTATCTGCAAAAACGCGATCGGATCACGCCGTATCGCCGGTACGTGTCGGGTTTCCCTGCACCTCAGCCTAACGACCGCTGGCTGGAGGGGAAAACGCTTTCCCTTCAATACCTTTTATCGACCAATGCGCTGCCGGAGGCCGAGGCACTTTCCCACCATTTGGCCACTACGGCACCGGGCAATCAGGGGCTGCGTATAGCTTATGCGCGGATATTGCAGGCGCGTGGGTTGCCTCATGCCGCCGAGAGAGAGCTAAAGAAAGCAGAGGCGCTGGAACCGTCGAATCCTGAACTTGAGCGGCAGCAGGCATACACTGCCATGGCTCTCCATGAATGGCGGCAAATGGATCTGTTAACCGATGACGTGATGGCCAGATTGCCTTTGGATCTCAGCGCCCAGAGATTGAGCCGCGCCCGTGAGGTGCATCGTCTGTCTGAGCTGCGCATTAACGGCCTGCAGGGTATTCACGCCGACACGCCGGTCAGCGGCGCGCGCGACCTTAACTGGGATATGGCGATTTATGGCCCACCCGTGGCTGATGGCTGGCGGTTGTTCGGCGGGCATCGCTATAACAGCGGGCGGTTCGAGGAAGGAAAGGGTTCCAGTCGAAGCGTTTTCGGCGGTATTGAATGGCGCCCGCGCGATAGCCTGGCGGAGCTTGAGCTGTCGAACAACAACTTTAGCGGTAGTAATAAACTCGGGGCGCGCTTCTCTGCCTGGCATAGCTTCAGCGACCGCTGGAGAGTGGGGGGAGACGTTGAGCGCCTCGCTCAGGCCACGCCCTTAAGGGCGCTGCGTAATGGCGTGAGTGCAAACCAGGCCAATGTCTGGATCCGCTGGTATCAAAACGAACGCCGCGAATACCAGCTGACCACCGCGACCAGCGGGTTCTCAGACCATAACCACCGGCAGGAATATACCTTGCATGGCAAAGAGCGGCTCTGGCAGGCCCCGGGAGTAACGCTTGATCTCGCGCCCGGTCTTGCTTTTAGCACTAACAGCAAGACCGACACGGTTTACTACAGCCCGAAATGGGACTTCTCCGCCGTTCCGGCACTTTCCGCTAACCATATGATGTACCAGCACTATGACACCGTCTGGAGCCAGCAAATTACGGCGGGAGCAGGGCTTTACCGGCAGAAAAACTACGGCTCGGGCGCTATCACCTCGCTGGGATATGGCCAGCGTATCCAGTGGAACAACGTTCTTGATGCCGGGGCCATGTTGGGCTGGGAGAAACGGCCCTACGACGGTAAACGGGAAACCCATCTCGCCGTTGCTTTTGATGCGAATTTACGATTTTAAGGACAAGCATGTTGACCAACAGTTTTCGTATCGGCCCGATCGTTATCGGCTGGTTATTTACTCTTTCGGCCTGGGCCGCGCAGGAGATTCATTTTCTGCCGCCAAAAGAGCGGCCGGTACTTGAAGCCAACAAACCGTGGCCTAAGAACCACTTTTTGGTGCTGGCCTACCATGACGTCGAAGACAGCGACCCCGATCAGCGCTACCTGGCAGTACGCACCAGCGCGCTGAATGAGCAAATCAGCTGGCTGTTACATAACGGCTATCGCGCGGTAAGCGTGCAGGAGATTCTGGATGCCCATAGGGGCGGGAAGCTGCTGCCGCCCAGGGCGTTTTTGCTCACCTTCGATGATGGCTATAGCAGTTTTTATACCCGCGTCTGGCCGCTGCTCAAGGCTTACAATGTGCCCGCGCTCTGGGCGCCGGTAGGTAGCTGGGTCGACACGCCGGAAGGGAAAAAAGTGGACTTTGGCGGGCTGATGACGGCTCGGGACAAGTTTGCCACCTGGGATAGGGTACGTGAGCTAAGCCAATCCCCGCTGGTTGAAATTGGCTCGCACACCTGGGCATCTCACTACGGCGTTTTGGCGAATCCGCAGGGCAGCCGCGAGCCGGCCGTGGCCAACCGGGCGTGGAATAAACTCACCGGCCAGTATGAAAGCGACGAGCAGTTCACCCGCCGTATTGGCAACGACGTGCGTCAAATCAGCCGCAAAATCGAGCAGGTCAGCGGTAAGGCTCCGCGCGCCTGGGTCTGGCCGTATGGGGCGGCCAGCGGAACTTCGCTTAAGGTCATTAAAAATCAGGGGTACCAGATGGCGTTCACGCTGAATGATGGCCTGGCAGATGTTCGGGATCTGGATAATATTCCCCGTGTCCTGATTGCCGGTAACCCAACACTTAAGGCGTTTGTCAACATCGTGAGCTGCGTTCAGGAGCCCGATCCTGTAAGGGTGATGCATGTGGATCTGGACTATGTCTATGATCCGAACCCGGTGCAGCAGGCGAAGAATATTGATGCGCTGGTGCAGCGGGTATATGACATGAAAGTCAGCCATGTCTTTTTGCAAGCCTTCTCCGACCCGTTGGGTGACGGCAATATCAAGTCGCTCTATTTCCCCAACCGATGGCTGCCGATGCGCGCCGACCTGTTTAACTTCGTTGCCTGGCAATTACGCACTCGCGGTGACGTGAAAGTGTTTGCCTGGCTGCCGGTGCTCTCTTTTGACCTGAATGCCTCCCTTCCGCGGGTAGAACGTTGGGATACAGCAAGTGGCCGCGCACACCGGGCAAACAGCCCCTATCTGCGTCTTTCGCCGTGGAACCGACAGGTTCGCCAGCAGATAGTCGACATCTATGAAGATCTCTCCCGGCATGCGGTGTTCGACGGCATCCTGTTTCATGACGATGCGCTGCTGACTGACTTTGAGGATGCAGGCCCGGAGGCAATGGCCGCTTACCGGCAGGCGGGTTTCCGGGGCAGCATTGATGACATCCATCAAAACCAGGCCGAACTCCATAGCTGGACGCGATTTAAAAGCCAGACGCTGATTGATTTCACCCGCACGCTCACCGACGCGGTGCGGAATATCCGCGGCCCACAGATAAAAACCGCCCGCAACATCTTCGCGCTGCCGATTCTGGAGCCCGAGAGCGAAGCGTGGTTCGCCCAGAGCATTGATGATTTCCTTGCCGCCTACGACTGGACGGTGCCGATGGCGATGCCGCTGATGGAGTCGGTACCGGTGGAAGAGAGCAACGACTGGCTGGTGAGATTGATTCAGACCGTGGCGGCGAAACCCTCGGGGCTGAATAAAACCATTTTTGAGCTTCAGGCCAGGGACTGGAACCATAAAACGCAAAACGGCATTGCCGAAAAACAGCTGGTGGAGTGGATGCGACTCCTGCAGTTAAACGGGGTTAAGCATTACGGCTACTACCCGGACGACTTCATCAATAACCAACCTGAAATGTCCCGCATCAGGCCTGAAATATCCACTTCCTGGTACCCAAACAATGAGTGATCGCCTTATTTCTCTGCTGATTCTGTGTCTGGTATTTGGGTTGCCGCTCAGTATGGCGGCCGTCTTTACCGGGAAAATGCTGCTTGATTTTGTCTTTTTCTGGCCGCTGTTTATGTCGGTGCTGTGGATGACCGGTGGGCTTTATTTTTGGTTTCGGCTGGAGCGCCACTGGCCGTGGGGCAAGGACGCGCCACCGCCACAGTTGGTGGGCAACCCGCTTATTTCTATTTTGATCCCATGTTTTAACGAAGGTAAAAACGCACGGGAAACGGTAGAGGCCGCGTTGGATCAACGTTATGAAAACATCGAGGTCATCGCCATTAACGATGGTTCCCGGGACAACACCGCAGAGATCCTTAACCAGCTTGCACAGGAATATCCGAAGCTAAGGGTGATTCACCTCGCGGCGAACCAGGGCAAGGCCGTGGCCTTAAAAGCCGGTGCCGCCGCGGCGCGAGGTGATTTGCTGGTGTGTATTGATGGCGACGCGCTGCTGGAGCGAGATACGGCGGCGTATCTGGCCGCACCGCTGATCCAGCATCCCCACGTCGGGGCGGTCACCGGTAACCCACGTATCCGCACGCGATCCAACCTGATTGGCCGGATCCAGGTCGGGGAGTTTTCTTCCATTATCGGGCTGATTAAACGTACCCAACGCATCTATGGCCGGGTGTTTACCGTCTCCGGGGTGATTGCCGCGTTTCGCCGTCAGGCGCTGGCGGAAGTCGGCTACTGGAGCCCGGATATGATCACCGAAGATATAGACATCAGCTGGAAATTACAGCTCAGCCACTGGACCATTTTCTTCGAGCCGCGGGCGCTGTGCTGGATCCTGATGCCGGAGACGCTAAGAGGATTATGGAAGCAGCGCCTGCGCTGGGCGCAGGGTGGGGCAGAGGTTTTCCTGGTGAATATCCGCCGCCTGTTCCGCTGGGAACACCGCCGCATGTGGCCGCTGTTTATGGAGTATGTGTTATCAACGGTGTGGGCATTTGCCTATGCCATCACCGTTCTGTTGTTTATCGCCAGCCAGTCGTTCGCGCTTCCGGCCAATCTTGTCGTCCAGAGCCTGTTTCCCCCGGCCTTTACCGGCCTGATGCTGGGCGTAATGTGCCTGATGCAGTTCCTCGTCAGCCTGTTTATTGAACGACGCTATGAGAAGCGCATTGCCGGTTCGCTGTTCTGGATCATCTGGTTCCCGATGATGTACTGGATGATAGGCCTGCTAACCACCCTGGTTTCATTCCCTAAAGTGATGCTAAAACGCCGACGCGCCCGCGCGCGCTGGGTAAGCCCTGACCGTGGAAAAGGAAGAGTGTAATGAACGCCAACGCATTGATCTTGACCGAACGCCGGGTTGGCCCGCGCATCTTTGATGGCCTGCTAACCTGCGTCGCCTGGGCCGGTTTTATCTTCTTCGCCTATAAAAATCTGCTGCTACAGCTGGTGGCCTTTCCCGACCAGCGTGGGGAGGTGATTACCGGTTCGCTTAACACCGTGCTGATCTATTTGCTGATGGCGGCGATCAACGGCTGGCTACTTATTCTTTGGTACCAGTACAGTCTGCGCAGGCACAGCGCGCGCTACCACAGCAGCCAGGCACCGCTGCACGTTAACGAGCTGGCGCAAAGTTTTAACGTGCCGCCGCAGCTGATATCGGAGATGAGCCAGCATAATTTGCTGACGGTGTACCATGACCAGATAGGGCAGATTGTGGATCTGAAAAGCAGCCGGGCGGAGAGCGAGCGGGCGTAGCCTGTTGCTTAGCGCCGCTGTGCTAAACGGCGGCGCTATATTCCAGGTGCTTTTTACCGGGGAAGGGGGAGCTTAATTCGAAGGTCTGTTTTGTGCCAGGAGCGGACATCATGACCCCACTTTATGTTCATCAACATGTTCCAGCCTGGCTTCAGAAGTGAATTATATTGACACTCAGGCGTCGCAGCGCTACTTATCTTTTCCATATTTTCTTCAGGTTCTATCGCTAAGGGGTAAAGGATGATCTCGTTTCGCTCAATGACTGCAGAAGAGTATCCGGCGTTTCTTCAATATTTTATTTCTGATTATGCTGATGAGATCGGGTCAAACTATGGGCTTTCCCCTACTGATTCTCTTGTAAAAGCGAATAAGGAAATATCGGAAGCGCTAACGGAGGGGGTCAATACTCCAGGACAAGTGTTACTGTGTATTTCTGAGCAGTCAGATCACACTGCCAGGCATATAGGTTATCTCTGGTATAAACCAGACTCCGCTATGGGGACTGTTTTTATTTATGATTTTCATATATTCAACGCCTGCCAGGGACGAGGGCTAGGTAAACAGTCTCTTCGTGATTTTGAAGCGTATCTGCGTGAAAAGGGTTTCAAAGAGATCAGACTGCGTGTTGCTGGCGATAATGGTAAACGCGCGGTGAACTCACCTTGCGCTATCAGGTAAGTTCGGCTTTCTGTTTCCCGGGAGAGTAACTGAAGGGATTACTGGCATACGGTAACAACTCATCCAGCCTGCTGTTCGGCCACGATGGTAGCCGCGTCAGCA
>NZ_DASYBS010000097.1:0-90956 GCF_036500665.1 Cedecea sp. | reverse complement strand
CTAAAGTTCCGTTCACCTCCAGTCCTGCTTCACATGTCACCACCGAATCGGTGAACGTCTCGGGAGAATCACCGTCATTCCCCCGAGACCCCAGACTCCCGGCGAAATAAATCGATCGCTGAAGCGGCAGACCTCCGTTTTGTCTCCCAGTCCTGGGTCGGCTGAGATGCGTTCCCGACGCTCTCAGCCTCCGGCCGTTCCCGAGGCCCGGACCCTGGCCAGTCGGAGAGAAAACGGAGGCGATTTAAGCCGGAACCGTGCCTCGCTTCAAATCCGCAGCCACGCTGAACGTCATAGGCGCTGCAAGTCCCACAGCCACGCCCTTGATCCCGGCTCTCATCGCCCCCGGTTATGACCCAACTCAGACGGGGTTGAGCTGCCGGGAGCAGCGAAAGAGAGCGATCGTCGGGAACGAATCGCGAACGACCCCGAATGTTTGGGTGATGGCCGGGGGGTTATCGCTTTAGCGGCGATGAGCTTGCCGGGCGCCAGGGGTCGTCAGGGGGCATGGCGTAATGCCACCTGACACGTTCACCGTGCTCTGAACGTGCAGGGAAAACAGACCTACGGGTGAACGGAATAACTGCGGAGTGAAAGATATCTCCCGGAAGATTTGAAGGGAAAATGTGGCTATTAGAGAGCACAGAGGGAGTAAAGTAGCAGATATTGTTTATCCCCTCAGAGGGTGAGGGGATAAACAAGCCGCAACGTTGTAGCTTACCCCAACAGCGGGCAATTAGGTGGCAAACGACAGGCCAGCGCATTGGGGTGGATTTCA
The DNA here is from genome assembly GCF_036500665.1 of Cedecea sp. Classification (NCBI taxonomy): domain Bacteria; kingdom Pseudomonadati; phylum Pseudomonadota; class Gammaproteobacteria; order Enterobacterales; family Enterobacteriaceae; genus Cedecea; species Cedecea sp. The sequence continues at coordinate 90,178 of NZ_DASYBS010000097.1, read as the reverse complement.
ATCCGGAAATGCCGTCCGCTCAGCGGTTCGCCGTCCAGGTTAAAAGTAATATCGTGCGGAGCAGAAATCTCAAACCACGCCGATTTTCCTTCAGTGACATTCGGGTTTTCACCCGGGTTCGTCAGGGTAGTTAGCAGCGCTGGAAGCAGATCTTCACCGGTAAAAATCCGCAGCTCAAGCAACCCGTCATTAATCAGCGCTTCCGGGCAAAGCTGTTGCCCGCCGCCTGCCTGGCGACCATTACCGATCCCAATCACCAGCGCATCCCCCTGCCAGCTAAAACCTTCTCCGCGAATATCGCAGCGATCCGGCTTCAGCATATCCATGCGCATCAGCCCGTGGATAAAGTAAGAGACGCCGCCGAGCGCGGCTTTGAGTTTTTCCGGCGTTTCGGTGGTGATGCGTGTGCCAAACCCGCCGGTGGCCATATTGATGAAAAAGGCATCATCGTTCACCTTCACCAGATCGATATTGGCAGCCTTAGCGAACAGCGCCAGACGCAGCGCTTTTTCGAAATCTTCCGGAATCCCCGCGCTGGTGGCAAAGTCGTTGGCTGTACCAAGCGGTAAAATGCCCAGCGCCGGGCGGCTGGCAGGAGGGAGTTTTGCAAGGCAGGTAGCAATTTCATTAATTGTCCCGTCCCCGCCGCCCGCCACCACGGTATCCACACCCAGGCTCAAGGCTTCCGCTATGTAGCGTTCTGCGTCTCCTTTTTCCCAGGTCACGCGGATATGCAGCGTGTAACCTTCTTCGCGCAGGGTATGAACGGCCTCACGCAGCAGCGGATGGCCGGCGCCCTTGCCGTTAAGTATCAAAAATGAAAGCGGGGATGTCTCCATGACTTACCTCAGAAAAATGAGCATTATCAAAGTGTAGAGCAAAGCGGGGGCGGGGAAGTAAGAACTGGCTGAATCAGCGGAAAAAAGAAAGCCTGCGCAAGGGAGATTGCGCAGGCCAAGGAGGTGGTTCCTGGTACAGCTAGCATTTATGGGTTATGTTTTTCAGCTCGCGGATAATAACGTTATCTTGTGTAACGGTATGTGATCGGTTTCTAAGAATGGTCTTAGCGCGAAAAAATAACCCTAATTAACTAGTTAGCATGCGGTTTTCGGGTTGTCTGACCAGCCAGATTGCGCATTAGCAGAGCATAATCCAGCGCTATTTCCTGTGGCACAGGCATCCATACGGTATGACCGTCGCCCGGAGCAACCTCTATCGGCTCGGCTTTGCCGTTTTCCAGTTTTTCCAGCGTAAAGGTGATGTTGCCCTGCGGGGTCATCATTTCCAGGCTGTCGCCCAGCAGGAATTTGTTTTTCACCGCCACTGCGGCCAGATCGCCGCGACGTTCGCCGGTAAACTCGCCCACAAACTGCTGGCTCTCGGAGATAGAGTGGCCGTATTCATAATTCTGATGGCTATCGTGGGTATGACGACGCAGGAAACCTTCGGTATAACCACGGTGAGCCAGGCCTTCCAGCGTTTGCAGCAGCGTAGGGTCAAACGGTTTGCCCGCAGCGGCATCATCAATGGCGCGGCGATAGACCTGCGCGGTGCGCGCGCAGTAGTAATAGGACTTAGTGCGGCCTTCGATTTTCAGCGAGTGGACGCCCATTTTGGTCAGGCGCTCTACGTGCTCGATGGCGCGTAGATCTTTCGAGTTCATGATGTAGGTGCCGTGCTCGTCTTCAAAGGCGGTCATGTACTCGCCAGGACGTTTGGCTTCTTCCACCATAAACACTTTGTCCGTTGGGGCACCGACGCCCAGCGTAGGTTCAACGTTTTGCACCGGAATAGGCTCGTGCACGTGAACGATATTGCCGATGTCGTCCTCTTTGCCTTCCTGAACCTTATATTCCCAGCGGCAGGCGTTGGTGCAGGTTCCCTGGTTAGGATCGCGTTTGTTGATATAGCCGGACAGCAGGCAGCGGCCGGAGTAAGCCATGCACAGCGCGCCGTGAACGAAGATCTCTAGCTCCATCTCAGGAACCTGCTCGCGGATTTCGGCGATTTCTTCCAGCGAAAGCTCGCGGGAAAGGATCACGCGCGTCAGGCCCATTTGCTTCCAGAATTTCACGGTGGCCCAGTTGACGGCGTTAGCCTGCACGGAGAGATGAATATCCATCTCCGGGAACGCTTCACGTACCATCATAATCAGCCCCGGGTCTGACATGATCAGCGCGTCCGGGCCCATATCAATGACCGGTTTGAGGTCACGAATGAAGGTTTTTAGCTTGGCATTGTGCGGGGCAATATTCACAACCACGTAGAATTTTTTACCCAGCGCATGGGCTTCATTGATCCCGAGCTGGAGGTTTTCGTGGTTGAATTCGTTATTGCGCACGCGCAAAGAGTAGCGAGGCTGGCCCGCGTAAACGGCATCCGCGCCGTAGGCGAAAGCGTAACGCATGTTTTTCAGCGTTCCCGCCGGGGAAAGGAGTTCCGGTTTAAACATGAAATTCTCGTTCTGATATCAGGTCAGAACCGCTCCACCTGGTGAAACGGTTAAAGTCGAGTGGAATACCACAATTTAAGGGCGGGAATTGTAGCGCTGCGGGGCAGGGGAGTAAACCTTCTTGCGGATTCAGGCGAGAGCGGCAAGCGGCCTTTTGCGTGCCGGTGAAGTTTAATCTTGCTCTCGCCAGAGCTGGCGCTTGCATTTGCTGCAAATAATGGTGCGGCGGAAATCAGTAAATCTGGCCAGCCCAACGTCCAGCGTTTCTGGCGAATGGCAGTGGAAACACTGAGGTCTCCCGTTGGGGGTGACCTCAGCCGGGTGGGCTCGCATGTATTCCTGCCTGTTCGGCAGGGTTGACCACAGCCCGGTAATGGGAGATTTCCCCGTAGGGACAAAGCAGATATAAAGTACGCCGAGTGTCACTACTACGGCCAACCAGAAAATAAATGTGAACACAGCTTCTCCTTAAACTGATACCAATAACTGACGGAAAGATAGCTGATTAAATGAAAAAAGCACTCTCTCGTGGTACAGATTTTAAATCACCCGGCCAGCATCGGCTTCCCAGCGGTAACCCACCCCGTAAACGGCACGAATAAACGACTGATCGGCATCCAGTGCCTCAAGCTTGCGGCGCAGGTTTTTAATGTGGCTGTCGATAGTGCGGTCGGTGACAACGCGGTAATCGTCATACAGGTGGTTCAGCAGCATTTCGCGAGAAAACACTTTTCCCGGTTCGTGAGAAAGGGTTTTGAGCAGGCGAAACTCCGCGGGAGTAAGATCCAGCAGCTTATCGCGCCAGATGGCCTGGAAGCGGCCTTCATCAATGACCAGCGCGCTCTCTTCCGAGCCTGAGGAGATAGCGACCTGGCGCTTACAGCGGCGCAAAATGGTTTTGACGCGGGCCACCACTTCACGCGGGCTGTAAGGTTTACAAATGTAGTCATCTGCGCCAATTTCCAGCCCCAGCAGACGGTCTATCTCCTCTATCTTTGCCGTGACCATTACAATCGGCACTTCGGAGAAGCGGCGGATTTCTTTACACAGCGTCAGCCCGTCGGTACCGGGGAGCATCAGGTCCAGCAGAATAAGCTCCGGCAGTGTCTGGCGAACAAACGGTAGCACCTCATTGCCGTGGGTCAGCAGGACTGGAGCATAGCTGGCCGCGCGGAGGTAGTCGATGAGCAATTGCCCAAGCTTGGGTTCATCTTCCACGATCAGGATGCGCGGCGTGTTTTCGTCAATCGGTAGCTCGGTCATAGTGTCCTCGATGTTTCTGTTTCCAGAGGCAGTTCAACTGTAATGCTAACCCCGCCAAAACGCGAATGATCTGCGGTTAGCGTTCCGCCGTGAGCGGTCACGATATTCTGGCAGATAGACAGGCCAAGCCCGGAGCCACCGCTGGCGCGGTTACGGGAGCCTTCTGCACGGTAGAAGCGGTCAAACAGCTGGCTGAGCTGCTCGTCCGAGACGCCGGGCCCGCTGTCGTCAAAGCTCATCACAAACTGCTGGTTTACGATTTTACCGCCGATTACCAGCTGACCGCCGCTGTCGGTGTAGCGAAGGCTGTTTTCCAGCAGGTTGTTGAATAGCTGCATCAGGCGATCTCCGTCACCAAAAATCATGGCGGTGTCCGGCAGCGCGAGGCGTATTGTCAGGCCGCGTGAATCAAAGCGAGAGCGGAAGGCTCCGGCAACGACCTCAAGCAGGGTAATAATATCCAGCGATTTTTTCTGGTAGGCAAGCGCGCCTTCGTCCGACATGGAAAGCTGGTGCAGGTCGTCGACCAGCTTGGTCAGGGTAGCGACCTCCATTTGCAACGAGGTCACGGAATCAGGGGTAAATTGACGTACGCCGTCCTGAATCGCTTCCAGCTCACCGCGCAGAACCGCCAGCGGCGTTCGCAGCTCGTGGGAGATATCCGCCATGTAAGCCCGGCGCATTTTATGGTTTTTTTCCAGCGTACTGGCGAGCTGATTAAAGTCCTGGGCAAGTCGCCCCAGTTCGTCCTGGCTACCGACCGCAACCCGGGTGGTGAAATCGCCCGCGGCAAGTTTGTGTGTCCCCTCAACCAGGCGTTTTACCGGTGCCAGCAGGCCACGGGCGAGCAGGAAGGTGGCCGCCGCCGCGAGCAGGCTGGAGAGCGCGACGATTATCCAGCTGGTGCGCCGCTGCTGGCGATCGAAGTTAATATCGGTGTTGCGCGTAAGTCTCTCAACGGGGGAGGCTATCACCCAGCCAACGTCCTGGCCGTTGACGTTAATCGCTTTGCGCATCCCGTCGTGGGGGAGTTTCTCTCGTGGGCCAACCAGTACCTGAGAGTTTTGATCGACCACCCAAAACTTGGTGCGCCAACCCTGGGGGGGCATGCCGTGTGCCTCATCACCGTCGCGCTCAAACGAACGTAAAATCTGAAATACAAACCTATCGTTGTGCCGCAGGAAGCGCCAGTTTCCATGCAGCGCATACTGTTCGCCCAGGGCATCACTCAGCATCTCAATACGCTGGGTATTACCGCGCTTGATGTAGTCGATGAAGCCGCGTTCAAAGCTTAACCTCACGCCCCAGTGCATGATGGCCAGCACCAGCAGGCAGGTAGAGAAAATCGCTAAAAATAACTTACCGGTAATACCGGAGCGCCAGAGTTTCATGTTTCGCTCCTTTTGCGACGGCTAATCACCGCATTTTCCGAACGGTCATTTGGGACGCGGGCAAACAGCAGCGCCGGGAGCGCAATCACCAGCGCCATGCAGAAATAGGTATACATAAAGATGCCGTGGGCCTGTTCGCCGCCCACCGGAAGCTGTTGGTGGCCGAACATGCCCAGCAGCAGCCCGGCTACGGTGACGCCGATACTCATTGAAAGCTGCATGACCATCGACAACATGCTGTTGCCGCCGCTGGCGAGGTCATCCGGCAGATCTTTTAGCGTCAGGGTATTCATGGAAGAGAAGCGCATAGAGTTGACCATGCCCTGCACAAACAGCACCACCGGCGGTAGCCAGAACCAGCCCATCAGGGCGGTGGCCATAAACATCAGCGTGATCAGCGCCAGGCCGAGCGTGGCGGCGACCAGTACGTTGCGGTAGCCGAAGCGGTTAACCACCTGCACGACAATACGCTTCATGCCCATGCTGCCGAGCACCATCGGGACCATCATCAGCCCGGCGTGGAACGGCGAGAAACCCAGCCCTATCTGCAAAAACACCGGCGTCATAAAGGGCAGCATGCCGCTGCCGATTCGCCCACACAGGCTGCCCAGCAGGCCGAGTGAAAACGTTTTGGTGTTAAACAGATTGAGATTGAACAGCGCGTTTTCGTTGCCTCGCGCATGCCACAGGTAAAGCAGGATGGCGATAACGCCGCCGAGGATCAGCAGCCCGAGCATTTCGCTGGAAATGCCCAGGCCCTTTTGACCGTCGAGGGCAATCGTCAGCGCCGCCATGCCGAACGCCAGCATCAGGAAGCCGGAGATATCAAAGCGGCGGGTTTGCATGGTGTAGTTCGGCATCAGCCACAGGGTGGCAATCGCCCCGACGATGCCGACTGGAATATTGATCAGGAAAATCCAGTGCCATGAGGCGTACTCCACCAGCACGCCGCCGAGCGCGGGGCCGAGTAGCGGGCCAACCTGGCCCGGAATTGTCACGAAGGTCATCGCCGCCATGTACTGCGCCCGCGGTACGATTTTCATCACCGTCAACCGCCCCACCGGCACCATCATTGCGCCGCCAACCCCCTGAACCACACGTGCCAGCACCAGCTCGTTAAGCGTGGAGGCGTTAGAGCAAAACAGGGAGCCCAGGGTGAAAAGAATAATCGCGGTGAAGAAGATATTGCGCACGCCCACCCTGTCCGCCAGCCAGCCGCTCGCCGGAAGCATCACCGCGACCGTTAAAACGTAGGCCACCACCACCGAGTGCATATGCAGCGGGCTTACGCCCAGGCTATGCGCCATCGAGGGGAGGGCGGTGTTAACAATCGTGGTGTCCAGCGCCTGCATAAAGAAGCCAAAAGCGACAATCCATAACTGCCAGCGGACGGCGGTGGGCAAATCAGTCATACGGACAGAGCCTTACTTTCACGGGGCTTGCGGCTAAAGCGCAATCTCAGTCGATCGAAGAACAGGTAAACCACCGGCGTGGTGTAGAGCGTCAGCAGCTGGCTCACCACCAGTCCACCGACGATGGTTATCCCCAACGGCTGGCGCAACTCTGCGCCGTCGCCGCTGGTCAGCACCAGCGGTAACGCCCCAAACAGCGCGGCCAGCGTGGTCATCATAATCGGGCGGAAGCGCAGCAGGCAGGCCTGGAAAATAGCCTCTTCCGGCGTTAATTCGCCCTTACGCTGCGCCTCTATCGCGAAGTCCACCATCATGATGGCGTTTTTCTTCACGATGCCAATCAGCAGCATGATACCGATTAGCGCAATCAGGCTGAAGGGGGCGCTGAAAAGTTCCAGCGCCAGCAGTGCCCCAACGCCTGCGGAAGGCAGCGTCGAGAGGATGGTCAGCGGATGAACGTAGCTTTCATACAGCATGCCGAGCACGATATACACCGTGGCAATCGCCGCCAGGATCAGGATCACCTGCGAGTTCATGGTCTGCTGGAACACCTGTGCCGTCCCGGCGTAGCTGCCGCGTACGGTGGACGGCACGCCCAGCGACGTCATCGTCCTGTCGATGGCGTCACTGGCTTCGGAAAGCGAAACCCCGTCCGGCAGGTTGAACGAGATGGTCGACGCGGCGGACAGCCCCTGATGGTTGACCGACAGCGGCGCGTTTGCCGGCTGCCATTTGGCAAAGTAGGACAGGGGAATGGATTTGCCTTCGCCGTTAATCACGAACATCTGGTTAAGCGCACTGATGTCCTGGGTGTAGCGCGGATCCACCTCCATCACCACTTTGTACTGGTTTAATGGCTGGTAGATGGTGGAAATTTGGCGCTGACCAAAGGCATTGTTGAGCAGGTTATTGGCATCCGAGACGCTGATACCCAGCCGGGCCATGGTTTCGCGGTCGTAAATCAGGTCCATTTCCGAGCCATTGTCCTGCTGGTCGGAGTTAACGTCCGCCAGCTCGGGCAGCGCCGCCAGCGCTTTACGGATTTTTGGCTCCCACTCGCGCAGGGCGCTTAAATCATCCGAAAGTAAAGTGTACTGATAGCTGGCGTTGGCCTGACGACCGCCGACGCGAATATCCTGCACCGCCATCAGGTAGAGGTTGGCCCCTGGCTCTTTCGCCAGCTTGCCACGCAGCCTACCTATAACCTGCTGGGCGGTTTCGCTGCGTTCACTCAGCGGTTTGAGGGAGATAAACATCATGCCGCTGTTAACCCTGGAGCCGCCGGTAAAGCCGGTAACGTTGTCTACCGCCGGATCTTCACGAATGATTTTCATAAAGTCTTGCAGCTTGCCGCGCATCGCCTGGAAAGAGATGCTCTGATCGGCCTGAATATTGCCCATCAGCCTGCCGGTATCCTGCTCCGGGAAGAAGGTTTTTGGAATGGCGATATAGAGCCAAATGCTCAGCGCAATCGTGCCTAACAGCACCACGCCCACCAGCCGCGTATGGTTTAGCACCCATTTCAGCGAGCGCGCGTAGCCGCCCTGCATGGCAATCAAAAGGCGGCCAAATCCCCGGTTTTTGTTTCTTTTTTCCGGTGGCCGGTTTTTCAGCAGCCAGCCGCACATCATCGGGGTTAGCGTGAGCGACACCACCAGCGAAATGCCGATAGCCACCGAAAGCGTGACCGCAAATTCGCGGAATAAGCGCCCCGGCAGCCCGCCCATCAGCAGCAGCGGCAGGAAGACCGCGACCAGCGACAGGCTCATGGACAGCACGGTAAAGCCGACCTCGCGCACGCCCTGCAGCGCCGCCTGCATTGGTTTTATGCCCGCTTCAAGGTGGCGTGAAATGTTCTCCAGCACCACGATGGCGTCATCGACGACGAAGCCGGTGGCAATGGTCAGCGCCATCAGCGACAGGTTATTCAGGCTGAAGCCGCACAGGTACATGGCGGCAAAGGTGCCGATCAGCGAAACCGGCACCGCCACTGCGGGAATAAAGGTGGCTCGTCCTGAACGGAGGAACAGGAAGACCACCAGGATAACCAGTGAAACGGAGATTACCAGCGACTGCTCAACTTCTTCCAGCGAGGCGCGAATGGTCGGTGAACGGTCCTGAGCCACCTGGAGGTCAATGGAAGCCGGAATGGTCTCTCTTAATTCAGGAATTTTGGCGCGAATGCGATCCACGGTTTCGATGATGTTCGCTTCCTGCGATTTGCGGATCATCAGCAAAATGGCCGGTTTAGCGTTGGTCATCCCGGCGTTACGCACGTCCTGCACGCTGTCGGTGACGTTAGCGACATCCTTCAGCCGCACCGCCGAGCCGTTGTTGTAATGCACGATAAGCGGCATGTATTCCGCCGCTTTTTTCAGCTCATCGTTGGTCTGAATTTGCCAGCGACGCGTGTCGTCTTCTACCGCGCCCTGAGGGCGGCGAACGTTGGCGTTGCTGATGGCGGTGCGGACGGCGTCAAGCGACACGCCCTGGTTAAACAGCGCCTGCGGATTGAGGTCAACGCGTACCGCCGGGAGCGAACTCCCGCCGACGTCAACATCGCCCACGCCGTCAATCTGCGACACGGTTTGCGCCAGCTGGGTAGAGGCGAAATCGTACAGCTCACCCTGCGACAGCGTGTCGGAGGTGAGCGTCAGGATCATGATTGGCGCATCGGACGGGTTGGCTTTGCGGTAGGTGGGGCGCCCCGGCATACCGCTTGGCAGCAGGCTTTGGGCGGCATTTATTGCCGCCTGTACGTCGCGCGCGGCCCCGTTGATGTCGCGGTCAAAATTAAACTCCAGAATAATGCGGGTGCTGCCCAGCGAGCTGGACGAGGTCATTTCGTTGACCCCGGCAATGCGGCTCAGCGAGCGCTCCAGCGGCGTAGCCACGGACGACGCCATGGTTTCCGGCGAAGCGCCCGGCAGCGAGGCGCTGACCATAATGACCGGGAAGTCTACCTGCGGCAGCGGCGCAACCGGCAGCAGGCGAAAGCCCAGCACGCCGCACAGCGTAATGGCGACGGTCAATAAAATCGTCGCCACCGGGCGGTAAATGAAGAGGGCAAAGAACTTCACTTACGCCTCCTCATGCTGTCTGCCAAAGCGACGGCGCGTGTAGTGCGACAGACGGTCGAACAGCAGATAAATCACCGGCGTGGTGAACAGCGTCAGTACCTGGCTTACCAGCAGACCGCCGACCATGCCGATGCCCAGCGGGCGGCGAAGCTCTGCGCCAACCCCGGTTGAAAGCATCAGCGGCAGCGCGCCCAGCAGCGCGGCAAGCGTGGTCATCAAAATCGGGCGGAAGCGCAGCAGGCAGGCTTGATAGATGGCCTCGTAAGGCGCCATGCCCTGTTCGCGCTCGGCGGCCAGGGCGAAGTCGATCATCATGATCGCGTTTTTCTTCACGATACCGATAAGCAAAATGATGCCGATTATCGCGATAACGTCCAGTTCGGCCCCCGCCAGCATCAGCGCAAGCAGTGCCCCAACGCCCGCCGTGGGCAGCGTCGACAGGATCGTAACCGGATGAATAAAGCTCTCATATAGCACGCCAAGCACGATATACATCGCCACGACCGAGGCAATAATCAGCCAGATGGTGCTGCCCAACGCGGCCTGGAAGGCGAGGGTGCTGCCCTGGAACTGAGTAGTGATATCAGACGGCATCTCCAGCGCTTTTTCCGCCGAGGTAATGGCGTTCACGGCGTCGCCCAGCGACTGCCCTTCCGGCACGTTAAAGGAGAACGTGGTGGACGGGAACTGATCAAGATGGTTGATGGACAGCGGGGCGAACCGTTGCTCCACCTTTGCGATCGAGCTGAGCGGAATGCTGCCGCCGTCGCTGCTGGTCAGGCGAATGTTGTCTAGCGCGCTCAGCCCCGGCGTGGTGCTGATGTCATGCTCAAGCACGACGCGGTACTGGTTTGCCTGGGTGTAAATGGTTGAGATCAGGCGCTGGCCGAAGGCGTTATACAGCGCGCTGTCCACCGCCGACATGGTGATGCCGAGGCGGCTGGCGCTGTCGCGGTCGACGTTGACGTAGGCCATCAGCCCCTGGTCCTGCCAGTCGCTGCTGACGTCAGAGAGCTGCGGCAGCGCTTTGAGTTTGTTCTCTAACTGCGGAACCCAGGTACTTAACTCGTCCAGGGACGTTGCCTGTAAGGTGAACTGATACTGGGTGCGGCTCACCGTGGTGTCGATGGTCAGATCCTGAATCGGCTGCAGATAGAGCTGCACGCCCGGTACGCCGGCGACATTTTGCTGCAGGCGGTCGATAACCACCGGGATTCGGTCGTCACGCTCGCTCAGCGGCTTAAGGTTAATTTGTAGGCGGGCGCTGTTCAGCGAAGGGTTGGTGCCGTCGACGCCGACAAACGAGGTCAGGCTTTCCACCGCCGGATCCTTCAGGATCACGTCCGCCACCTGCTGCTGGCGCTGGGCCATACTGGCAAAGGAGACGGACTGCGGCGCCTGCAGGGTGCCCTGAATAATGCCGTTATCCTGAATCGGGAAGAAGCCTTTGGGAATAAATATCCACAGCACCACGGTCAATGCCAGCGTGCCAAAGGCCACGCCAAGCGTCAGCCACGGATGGTTAAGCACTTTGCTCAGCAGGCGACCATAGGCGGCAATGATGTTATCAAACATCTTCTCGCTGGCGCGTGAGAAGCGGTTTTGCTTACGCAGCGACTCGTGGCTTAGCATCCTCGCGCACATCATCGGGGTGAGCGTCAGCGAAACTACGGCGGAGATCAAAATGGAAATCGCCAGCGTGACCGCAAACTCGCGGAACAGACGCCCCACGATATCGCCCATAAACAGCAGCGGGATTAGCACGGCAATCAGCGAGAAGGTGAGGGAGATAATGGTAAAACCTATTTCACCTGCGCCTTTTAGCGCCGCGGCCATCGGCTTCTCGCCTTTTTCGATGTAGCGCGAGATATTCTCGATAACCACGATGGCGTCATCCACCACGAACCCGGTGGCGATGGTCAGCGCCATCAGCGTCAGGTTGTTGATGGAGAAATCGAGAAAGACCATCACCGCAAACGTGCCGACCAGCGACAGCGGCACGGCGACGGCAGGAATGATGGTTGCCGGGACATTACGCAGGAACAGATAGATGATCATTACCACCAGCGCGATGGCGAGCATCAGCTCATGCTGGGTGTCCGTAACGGAAGCGCGAATGTTGGTGGTGCGGTCGCTCAGCAGCTTCACTTCAACCGACTTCGGCAGGCTTTGGGTCAGCGTCGGCAGCATCTGGCGGATACTGTCCGCCGTGTCGATGATGTTCGCGCCAGGCTGGCGCTGAACGTTCATCACGATGGCCTGCTGCTTGTTCGCCCACGCGCCAAGCCAGCTGTTTTCTGCTCCTTGCTCGACGGTGGCGATATCGCCCAGGCGAATAGGCGCGCCGTTCTGGTAAGCGATGATTAAATCGCGGTACTCCTGGGCCGATTTCATCTGATCGTTGGCGGAGAGCGTGACCGCGCGTTCCGGGCCGTCAAGGCTGCCTTTTGCCGAGTTAACGTTGGCGCTGGTAATGGCGGTGCGAATGGTTTCGCTGGTCAGGCCAAGCGCGGCAATCGCAGGCGCGTTCAGCTTAACGCGAACGGCAGGACGCTGGCCGCCCGCGAGCGTGACCAGGCCCACGCCGGACACCTGGGAAATTTTCTGCGCCACGCGTGTTTCCACCATATCTTCAACCTGCGTCATCGGCAGGGCGCTTGAAGTGACGGCGAGCGTCATGATGGGCGGATCCGCCGGGTTAACTTTGCTGTAAACAGGTGGGTTTGGCAGGTCGGTTGGCAGAAGGTTTGTGGCGGCGTTAATTGCCGCCTGCACTTCCTGCTCGGCAACGTCGAGCGCCAGCGTGAGCTGGAACTGTAGGGTGATGACAGACGCGCCACCGGCGCTTTGCGATGACATCTGCTTCAGGCCGGACATTTGCCCAAACTGGCGCTCGAGCGGCGCCGTGATTGCCGAGGTAATCACATCCGGGCTCGCACCCGGGTAGAGAGTGACGACCTGAATAGTCGGATAGTCTACTTCCGGCAGCGCTGAAACGGGGAGAAAGCGGTAGCCAATAATCCCCGCCAGCAGAATCGCCACCATCAATAACGTGGTAGCGACCGGGCGCAGAATAAACAGGCGGGAAGGGCCGCCCGTTGCGACTGGAGGTAACACCTGCATCAGGAGCTTGCTCCATTACGTTTGTGGCCGGATTTCGTTTGTGCAGCAGGTTTCACATTATCGGCAGCCGCGTTGTGCGGCTCCACCACTTCAACCTGCGCACCTTCGGTGAGGCGGTCAATACCGTCGGTAACTACGCGATCGCCAGCGGAAACCCCGGCGGTAATGACCACTTTCTGACTGTCCTGAATCCCTGGCGTAACCAGGTGTTTGCTGACCTTATTCTCGGCGTTCAACACCCAGACGAAGTGGCCTTCGTTACCCATTTGCAGCGCGCCAGCAGGGATCACGACCGCATTTTGCTGGGTATCGACCAGCATGCGGGCGTTCACAAACTGATTCGGGAACAGGGCATCATCCTGATTATCAAAACGGGCTTTGAGCTTGATGGTGCCGGTGGTGGTATCGATTTGGTTATCGAGGCTAAGCAGTTTGCCGGCGCTAAGTTTTGTGGTGTTGGTGCGATCCCAGGCTTCAACGCTCAGCGTTTCACCCGCCTTCTGCGCTTTAATCACCGTGGCGATGTCGTTTTCCGGCAGGGTGAAGACCAGGTCAATCGGATGCGTTTGCGTCAGCACGACAATACCGTTGGTGTCGCCGGTGGAAATCTGGTTGCCAATATCGACCTGCTTCAGGCCAACGCGGCCGTCAATTGGCGCGGTAACGCGGCTCCAGTTTAGCTGCAGCTGGGCGCTGGCCACGCTTGCTTCATCGGCCTTAACCGTGCCGAGCGAGGATTCAACCAGCGACTGCTGGGTGTCCAGATCCTGGCGGGAAACTAAGTTTGTTTTTATCAGCTGTTGGTAGCGCGTTAAGTCACGACGGGCGTTAGCAAGCGTTGCCTGATCCTTTGCGAGCTGCCCCTGCGCCTGCGCCAGGGCAACGTTGAACTGGCTAGGGTCGATTTCAGCCAGTAGGTCACCGGCTTTTACCTGCTGACCTTCCTGGAAATGAATAGCAAGCAGCTGCCCGTCAACGCGGCTGCGCACGGTCACGGTATTGGCCGCGGTGATGGTACCAAGGCCGGTTAAGTAATGCGGCACGGCTTCACTGGTTGCAGTTGCGGCCTGGACCGGGGCCAGCGCACCGCCTCGCATCCCGCGACGGCCGCCCTGGGCTTGCGTCTGGCCAGCTTTCGCCTGTGGCTGGTTCTCCGGGGAGGAATTATGGCTTCGCCAGAACCAGGCGGCGGCAATTACCACCAGAATAAATGCTGCAATCCACAACCAGCGAGAAGTATGCGTGCCTTTCATAATATGACGTGTTCTCTTCCTGAAACGATTTAGGCGTAATGTCACTAGTTTAGTAACGGATAGCCCCGCAATGATGGAGGAAATATGAAGTACTGTCAGATTAGCAACATATAGCAGGTAAGTGATGTTTTCATGGCCAAATTATATTAGTGATGATGACGTTTTTATTATGAAGATTGGGCGACGAAACTTCGTTGCATCTTGCCTTCTCTGAAGGGGCTGGCATTTTCAGAAATAAAAAACCGCAGGGGGCCTGCGGTTTAACGACGAGTTCTGAGGCGTTATTAACGGAAGACAACGTCCGACCAGCGTGCGAGCCCCTGAGTTACCGAGCCGAAATCATCGCCCCCGGCAATCGGGATATTGGGCAATTGCTGCGCAAGAGCGTGACGCAGCAGCGGGGAACGAGCGCTACCGCCGGTAAGGTAGATAACCTCAGGCTTAGCGTTGCTGTTTTCCATTGCCAGCGTAACCTGCTCAAGAATGCGCTGCAGAGGCTGGCTGATGGCGGTTTCTAACGCTGGCTGGCTGATGTCACAGCCCACTTCTTTGGCGATAAACGGCAGCATAGTCGCGACCTGTTGGCTGCTGGAAAGCGCAATTTTGCTCTCTTCCGCCGCGCGGACAAGACGGTAGCTGAGGCGCTGGCGCCAGACTTTTTGCAGGTAAGCCACTTTTTCAGGCTCACGCGCGTCGCGCACCAGCTCATTAAGCGAGCGCCCGTTAGCCGTGCTGTAAAAATCGTTCTGCGCCGGGACATCGTTAATCGCCACCGCGTTCCACCAGGGTAATACCGGCAGCGCGATGCCTTTCTCCGTCTGGCCGCCCATACCGAGCAGCGGTGCCAGCTGTTTGAAGGCCAGCATAATATCCAGGTCGTTACCGCCAACGCGGCAGCCGCTGTGGCCGAGCAGGCTTTGCTCCCGATCGCGACGCTGATGCCACTCTGGCCCCATCAGTAGCACCGAACAGTCGGTAGTACCGCCACCAATATCGACAACCAGCACCTGTTTTTCTTCCTGCAGAGTGGCTTCAAAATCAAGCCCCGCGGCAACAGGTTCAAACTGGAATATCACGTCACGGAAGCCTGCGCGATGCGCTGCCCGCTCCAGAATGCCCTGAGCCTGTTGGTTAGCGTCTTCGCCGCCCAGCCCCTGGAAGTTAATCGGTCGGCCGATCACCGCCTGATCGATAGTCTCAGTAAGCTGGCTTTCTGCCTGCTTGCGAATGTGCAGCATCATGGCGCAGACCAGATCTTCAAACAGTGCGACCTGCTGCGGCTTCAGACCGGTGGCACCCAGGAAGGACTTCGGTGATTTGACGAAGTAAACTTCCTCGGGATCTTCCATATACTGGCTAAGCGAGTTCAAACCGAACTTCACACTGCCCGGCAGGACGTCAATATCCTCTTCACGGTTATAGCTCACCGCGCGGCGCAGCAGCGCCTGAGTTTCACTGCCCGTCGCCGGGACTTCGTGATGGCGAAAAAGCCACTCGCTTACCGCTTCACGCGTTGGCGCACAAAGCATAGACGGCAGCAGCGATGAGCCGTTTTCCATCTCCAACAGCTGTGGCTTTCCGTCGCGCATAATGGCGACAGAACAGTTCGCCGTACCGTAGTCAAAACCGATTTTCATTTTCGTCTATTATCCCCATGCCAGTGAGAAGGGGGGCGACTTTAGCGGAATGGCGGGTCTTGGGCAACTGAATATCAAAGCAAGGCAGAAATCTGTATTTAGCGGTATGCTAAATGCGCAACGTTGTCCGCCTAATGCCCTCATTATCTTCAGGATTATTTATGTTCATCCTTAACTATCAACCGCCTTATGACTGGCCGTGGATCCTTGGTTTTTTACAGGGGCGTGCCGTGGAGGGCGTGGAAGTTGTCGCCGGGAGCCGCTATCAGCGTAGTTTTGCTCTGGGTAAACATGCCGGGCTGGTGACGCTCGAGCCGGACGAAGAGAAGCTCTGCCTGAACGTGACGCTAAGCGACGGGCTGCTGCCTGTGGCAGAGGCGGTTTTGCAGCGCGTGAAAAACTTACTCGACCTGGACCGCGATCCACGGCAGGTTCTGAGCAGTCTGGGGGCGCTGGCGGCAGCAAGGCCGGGCTTGCGCCTGCCTGGATGTATGGATCCCTTTGAGCAGGCCATCCGGGCGATTCTTGGGCAGTTGGTTAGCGTGTCGATGGCGGCAAAGCTGACCGGTAAAGTAGCAAGCACCTTCGGCACGAAGCTTGAGGGGCAAGACGGCTGGTATCTTTTCCCGGATGCCGGGACGCTGGCGAACGGCGATATCCACCGGCTGAAGTCTCTGGGGATGTAGCTTAAACGGGCGGAGGCTATCGTGCATCTGGCCGGAGAAGTGATGAAAGGAAAGTTTCCGCTGCAGCAGCCGGATGATGTAGAGCAGGGGGTAAAAACCTTGATTGCGCTACCGGGCATTGGGCGCTGGACGGCGAACTACTTTGCCCTGCGCGGCTGGCAGGCCAGCGATGTTTTTCTACCGGATGACTACCTGATTAAGCGGCGCTTTCCTGACATGACCCCCGCACAAATCCGCCGCTATGCCGAACGCTGGCAGCCATGGCGCTCTTATGCGCTGTTGCATATTTGGTACAGCGAGGACTGGGCTCCGGTCAGTTAATCCCGAAATAGCTGTTGTTCAGCAGCAGCTCCAGCGGCTGTGGCTGAACGATGGTTTCACCATAGATAAGATCCAATCCGATGCCGGACAGGGTATCCATGACCAGCGGCATATCTGCCGGGCCGGCGATGGTTTGTAGCGCCATACGCTGGGCGTGGCCATGAACAATCGTGACCATCATTTCATCCATCAGATTGCAGTGAACGTTGAGGATCAGGTCAGGATCCAGCATGACGTAGTCAAACAGATGATGGCTCAGAGTATTAAACAGCTCCAGATCGCGCCCCACGTGACTCAATACCATCCGACAGCCAGCCTTACGTAGCCGCTTCAGGTTGGCATAAACACGCTGTGGCTCGGTGAGCAGGTCATCGCTTTGGATGGTCAGATGCAGCAGGCGTGCAGGCATGTGGCTGGAGGCAAGCCAGTCGAGCAATTCATTGACGAAAGTGTCGCTGATTAACCCGGCGCCAGAAACGGGCAGCGCGACGCCAAATCCTTTCATCGCGACCTGGGCGGCATATTTATCAAAGAATTCGCTAAAGATGCGGCGATCCAGCGCATGGTGAAGTGCCGGGTCAGCAAGCCCGGCACGGAAGGTCGGTTCATTGATAACGTCGCCTTCGCTCCCCCAGAAGCGCAGGCTGAGCAGATAAAAACAGGTGGATTCCGGGATCCTCGGCGGGGCTATCGCCATAGCTATCATCAGGATAGGGTTATCGTTGATCACGTGCCACTGCTCATCAAGCGGCATGGTGTCGCGCCCCTGTTCCATGTAATGGCGGTGCGGTTCATATACCGTTACCTGACCACGGCCGTTATTTTTAGAGGCATAGCAGGCAATATCGGCCTGGGAAAGCACTTCCGAGGCGATCGCGTTATCCCCGTCAATATGGGTGATCCCCGCGCTGGCACCGATACGGTGCAGGCGGCCGTCCCACATGAAGTGGTAGTCATTGATGCTGCGAATAATGCGTTCAGAAATGTAGCGGGCGTTTTCGGTGGAGCAATCCGGCAGCAGCAAACCGAATTCGTCGCCGCCGAGGCGGGCAAGGAAATCACCGGTTCGCAGCATGCTCAGCATCATGGCCGCAAGCTCCCGCAGCAGGGCATCGCCTGCGGCATGGCCAGCAGAGTCATTCACGGCTTTAAAGCGGTCGAGATCGATAAACACCAGCGCATGATGCTGGCGCTGCTCAATCGCGCCCTGCAGCATACGCTTCAGGTGACTCTCAAAACTCACCCGGTTTGCCAGGTGAGTCAGGCCATCGTGCGAGGCGCTATAGCTCAACTGCTTGAGCATTTTACGTGATTCCGTCACATCCTGGATAACCAGCACCGAGCCAATACTCTGGCCGTCGAGCGTTGTCAGCGGCGTAATGGTGTAGTGGATGTCGTAGCTGCCGCCATTACGGCAGTGCAATACAACGTCCTGTTCAATGGCGGTGCGTGCGAAGTCACCGCTGTGGATATTTTCCATCACCGGACCGTTGTCGCCAAAGGTGATGCGCAAAATTGCCAGGATATGTTGACCGATTGCGTCTTCCTGCGCCCAGCCGCTCAGCTTTTCGGCGACCGGGTTCATAAAGGTGATGTTCATGTCAACGTCGGTACAGATCACCGCTTCACCGATGGAGTCCAGGGTGATGTGCAGCCGCTCTTTTTCCTGGTACAGCGCCTCGTTTAGCTGCTTAACCTCGGTCATGTCCATATTAATGCCCAGCAGCCTTTCCACGTCGCCGTTCTTATTCAGCACGCGGTTGGCCAGGGAACGAATATGGCGTATGCCGTCTTTAACGTGGATACGGAATTCAAGCTTGAAGGGGAGGCGATTTTTTAACGACTCGCGGATGACCGCTTCGGCGTGCGCCAGATCCTCTTTCACCAGCCTTTCCAGCCATAGAGGGTAGGTTGGTTTGGTGTGCGGAGGAATGTCGTATAGCTCGAACATACGTTTATCCCAGCTGATGATATCGTTGGTCAGATCCCACTCCCAGATGCCGATCCCACCGGCTTCGTTGGCGAGCGTAATGCGCTCCATCAGCCGTTTGTTAACCCATTCGGTATGCTTCAGGTCGTTAATGTCTTCAATCTGGGCGATGTAATAGAGCGGGCTGCCGTCGGTATGACGTACCACGGAGACCGTTAGCATGGCCCACACCACGTTGCCCGCGCTGGTGTAATAGCGTTTCTCCATTGAGTAGCTATTGATTCTGCCAGAGGACAGCTTGCTTAGATGCTGGAGGTCGAGGTTCAAATCCTCAGGCCAGGTAATTTGCTGGAAGGTCAGGTTGCTCAATTCTTCACCGGAGTAGCCGAGGAACTTACACAGTGATTTATTCACCTGCAGCCACTTACCTTCGGTAGACACCAGTGCCATACCGATCGCGGAGTATTCCATTGCATTGCGAAAACGCGTTTCGCTCTCGGTGATGTGTTTACGCTCTTTGCGAGAAGAATACATGACCATCGTTATGACGTTCGCCGGCAGCAAAATCAGCAGGAACGGCAGCCACGGCGCATATTCCAGCACGCGAGGGTGAGGGGTTGAAAGCGGAAGCTTGCCAATGGCTATCATGGCGGAAACCATCATCAGCGTTGCAAGGAAGATAATAAAGGCTTCCAGGCGGGGCAGCCGAATCGCGCTCCACATCAGAATGACAATAATAAACGTGAATGGCCAGGGCAGATAAATGAGCGAGAAGTAGCTCAGCGCCAGCGTCATGGCAAACGTTGCCACCGTTTCAAACAGTAATGAAGCTTTGCGGTGGCGCAGTAAATAATAAGGTTTAAATAGCAGGCCAGCAGGCATCAGCGCCAGCGCACCAATGGATTCAGAGAGAGCCCAAATCAAGAAAGTTTTCAGGGTCGATGAGTCAACCGGTACCGGCAACAACGTAACCAGCAGCCCCCCTGCCAACGGCGGAATCGCGGCACTGCAAAGGGCCAGGCATGTCCAGTTGTTAAGATTCTGTAACGGATTTTGCTGTGGTAAAAAACGGCGCAATAGTAAGGCACCCAGCAGCGCTTCGAACAGGTTAATCGCGGTCAGGGTAAGGTTCAGCAAGCTGAAGGGATACAGGAAGGAACTTGCCGCAATGCTGCCCAACGCGCAGGCTAACGCAATCAGTGGCCACCGGCGAAGAGGATTACGGAAAAACGCCGCCATCGTGACTGCGGTGGTAAACCAAATAGGGACCAGATCGGTTCCCTTGAGGGTCAGCTCCATGGAATAGAGGGTAAAAACAAAGCTGAGTAATCCCAACCCAACAAGCAGTATCTGTGAATGGAGGGCGGCTTCTGTTTGTCTGTTTTTTTTAATCATTACCGCAAATCCGCTTAGACACTGCCGCCAGGAGCAATGCCCGGATGCATATAAATAAAGAATCGGTTTATGCTAGTACAAACAATTTACAATTCCTATGCTCGGTTGTCAGAATTTACCTACAGAGCGTCAGAAATTGCGTAGTCAAATCACGTAATTAAATTATTCCACCTTAATCGACAGCTTTACACGCTCCTCCCGCCATTCCCCCGCCGTGCGATTGCGCGCCCGGAGCGTAATTTCGCTATTGCGGCGGGTAAGAGACTGGTATCAAACGGCGGTTGTCCCTATAATTGCGGCGTTTGACGCTTCCGCGTCGTCCTTCCATCACTTTTAGTATTCAGGCCGTAAATAATATGACCGATCAGTCTCATCAATGCGTCATCATCGGGATAGCCGGCGCATCGGCTTCAGGGAAAAGCCTCATTGCCAGCACGTTGTATCGTGAACTGCGCGAACAAGTCGGCGATGAACACATTGGTGTTATTCCAGAAGACAGTTATTACAAAGATCAAAGCCATCTGTCGATGGAAGAGCGTGTAAAAACCAACTACGACCACCCCAGCGCAATGGATCACAACCTGCTTTTCCAGCATCTGCAGACGCTGAAATCAGGCCACGCTATTGAACTGCCGGTGTACAGCTACGTTGAGCACACCCGTACCAACCAGACCATTCATCTGGTACCGAAGAAGGTTATCATCCTGGAAGGTATTCTGTTGCTGACCGATGCGCGCCTTCGCCAGGAAATGAACTTCTCTATCTTCGTTGATACGCCGCTGGACATCTGCCTGATGCGCCGTATGAAGCGTGATGTTAACGAACGCGGTCGTTCAATGGATTCGGTGATGGCACAGTATCAGAAAACGGTACGTCCGATGTTCCTGCAGTTTATTGAGCCTTCCAAGCAGTATGCCGACATTATCGTGCCACGCGGCGGTAAAAACCGTATTGCCATCGATATTCTGAAAGCCAAAATCAGTCAGTTCTTTGAATAGTGGCGGTCTGCGAGCGGGCGTAAGGCGCTCGCCTTTACGTTGAATCCCTCATCCATTGCTAATTGGCTATCGTCGGCTCTCTGTGGCAGTGTGTGTAAAACTGAGATTGATAAGGAGAATCTGCGATGCGTCTTTGCGATCGTGATATCGAAGCCTGGCTGGATGACGGCCGTTTAGCGATTACCCCACGTCCGCCGGTTGAACGCATTAGTGGCGCAACGGTGGACGTTCGTCTGGGAAATAAATTCCGTACCTTTAGCGGCCATACGGCACCTTTTATCGATCTCAGCGGTCCGAAGGACGAAGTCAGCGAAGCGCTTGAGCGCGTCATGAGTGATGAAATTGTGCTGGATGAAGGCGAGGCGTTCTTTTTGCATCCGGGTGAGCTGGCACTGGCGGTGACGCTTGAGTCCGTCACGCTACCGGACGACCTGGTAGGCTGGCTGGATGGCCGCTCCTCGTTAGCACGTCTGGGGCTGATGGTGCACGTGACCGCTCACCGAATCGATCCGGGCTGGCACGGTTGTATCGTTCTTGAGTTCTACAATTCCGGTAAGTTACCGCTGGCGCTGCGCCCCGGCATGATGATTGGCGCACTCAGCTTTGAGCCGCTTTCCGGCCCTGCTGCTCGCCCTTATAACCGCCGGCAGGATGCTAAATACCGCGATCAACAGGGTGCGGTAGCAAGCCGTATCGATAAAGACTAAATCGTTGCGTATTGCTCGTCCTGTGGCGAGTGAAATGGAGAAGGCTATGAGACGACTTTTAACCACGTTGATGATTCTGCTGGTCGTGCTGATTGCCGGCCTGACCTCACTCGTGTTGTTGGTTAACCCTAACGACTTCCGTGGTTATATGGTTCGTCAGGTCGAAGCCCGCAGCGGCTACAGCCTTGAGCTGGAAGGCCCGCTGCGCTGGCACGTCTGGCCACAGCTAAGTATTTTATCTGGCCGTATGTCATTGACCGCGCCGGGCGCCAGCCAGCCGATGGTGAGCGCTGAAAATATGCGCCTGGATGTTGCGTTGATTCCGCTGCTTTCACACCAGTTGCAGGTTCGCCAGGTGATGCTGAAAAGCGCGGTCATTCAGCTTACGCCGCAGGCCGAGGCGCAGCGCTCAAAAAATGCGCCGGTAGGGCCGAAAGGCACCGTCAGCGACCCGGATACCGGGCACGGCTGGTCATTTGATGTGTCTAAGCTGAAGGTGGTGGACAGCGTCCTGGTTTTCCAGCATATCAATGATGAGCAGATTACGGTGCGGAATATTAACCTGCAGATGGAGCAGGATGATAAGCACCAGGCGCACATTGAGTTCAGCAGCCGCATTAATCGGGATCAGCGAGATTTAGCCCTGTCTTTAACGGCGGATGTCGATCTCAACGATTACCCACCGCAGGTCACAGCGAAGCTGAGCCAGATAGATTACCAGCTGCAGGGCGCGGATCTTCCGGCAACGGGGATTAACGGGGCTGGCTCAATGCTTCTGGAATGGCGAAGCACGGATAATCAACTCTCGCTCAGCCAGCTACAGCTCACGGCGAACGACAGTGATTTACAGGGCGATTTTAGCGTCCTGCTGCAGGACAAACCGCAGTGGACAGCGAATCTGCACTCCCGCCTGCTTAACCTCGACAAACTGATTGCCAACCCTTCGACCGGAAACGGCGCGGTTAACCAACAGGCGCAACAGGCCCAACAGACAAGCCGTCCAGGCCCGATTATTGCCGAAGATAGCGGCGAGACGAATTACCATAGCCTGCGCGATTTTAATGCTGCGGTGAACATCGATGCGGGAGAAGTTCGCTGGCGTGGGCTGGGGTTCAGTGAGGTTCAGTCCGCGTTGGTTAATCAGGATGGAAAACTCAGCATTAAGCAGCTCAGCGGCAAGCTGGGGCAGGGGACGTTGTCGCTGCCGGGCGTGCTTGACGCCAGCGGCCAGACGCCTAAGCTTGCCTTCCAGCCACAGGTTAAAAATATTGAGATAGGCAGTATTCTCACTGCCTTTGATTACCCGATTGCGCTTACCGGCCAGTTCTCTCTGCGCGGTGATTTCAGCGGTACCCGCCTGAATGCGGAAGATTTCCGCCGCAGCTGGCAAGGGGATGCACAGCTTGAGCTGGCACATTCCCGGCTGCAGGGCATGAATTTCCAGCAGTTAATCCAGCAGGCGGTAAGCCGAAGCAACGACGGGGTGGATGCGCAGCAAAACCTCGACAATGCGACCGTACTTGACCACTTCTCGACGGCCGCATCGCTGGATAGCGGTATCCTGGCGCTGAGTGATATGGTGGGGGAGTCCAGCGTACTGTCCCTGACCGGAAACGGCACAATGGATCTGGTGAAAGAGGTCTGCGACACCAACTTTGCGATTAAAGTCATCGGCGGCTGGCAAGGCAGCAACAGCAAGCTGATTGATGCCCTGAAAACAACGGCAATACCGCTACGCGTTTACGGACCGTGGCAGCAGCTGAATTACAGTCTGCAGGTCGATCAGGTTTTGCGCAAGCAGCTGCAGGATGAGGGGAAGCGTCGACTCAATGACTGGCTGGACAAGCATAAAGACAGCGACAAGGCAAAAGACGTTAAGCAGCTGCTGAACAAGCTTTGACGATCTGACACTAATAAAAAACCGGCATACGCCGGTTTTTTTACACCTCTTTTTTATACCTCGTAATCCAGCAGGCTCTCTTCCTGCAGACGCGGAACTATCTGTACTTTATTCACCCTGTGGTTTATCACCTCGAGCGTCTTTAGCAAATAATTCCCCACTTCAACGGTTTCGCCCTCGGCAGGAACGTGCTGTAAGTGCTCCATCAGCAGCCCGGCAATGGTGTGATATTCCCGCTTCTCATCAAGGGGCAGGGCGATGTACTGCACCAGATCGTCCAGCGGCATGTGGCCGTTCGCCGTCCAGCTACCGTCCGGGTTTTTCTGGATATCATGGCGGGCATCAATCTCTTCCACTTCGTTCGGAAGATTGCCGGCAATGGTTTCCATCACGTCGCTAAGCGTCACCACACCCTCAACCGAGCCAAATTCGTCCACCACAAAGGCAAAATGGGTGCGCGCATTGCGGAACTGTTCCAGCGCCTGCAGCAGCTGCAAGGCCTCGGGAAAGACCAGCGGCTGACGAATCAGCGGCGCAATGTCCAGGGCTTCACCGTGCAGCGACTGCTGCAGCAAATCGATAACGTGCACCACGCCGAGGATCTCTTCCCCGTCATCGGTCACCACGATGCGCGTGTGCTTGTTTTTATCCAGCAGCTCCCGGATCTGCTCTTCCGGCGCGGCGATGTTCAGGTGCTCCACATCGTGACGGGAAGTCATGATGCTGCTGACGCTGCGCTGGTTAAGGTGCAGCACGCGTTCGATCATTCGCGTTTCCTGCGGGTTGAAAATATCGCTGTCTAAGCCGCTGTCTGCAATCATCGACGCGGTTTGGGCGTCCAGCTCGGCGTCTTCTTTTTTACCGTTCAGCAGCCGCAGTACGGCTTCGGCAGTGCGCTCGCGCAGCGACTGATTGGCGGAAAGAAAGCGCCGGCGGTTAAAGATGGCCAGCTGATTCAGCGACTCGATCATGACTGAGAAACCGATGGCTGCGTAGAGGTAGCCTTTTGGTATTTGGTAGCCAAAGCCATCGGCCACCAGGCTAAAGCCAATCATCAGCAGGAAACTGAGGCACAAAATAACGATGGTCGGGTGGCTGTTCACAAACCGCGTCAACGCTTTGCTGGCCAGCACCATCAGCCCTATAGCAATAATGACCGCGGCCATCATCACCGCAAGATGATCGACCATGCCGACGGCGGTGACAACTGAATCCAGGGAAAACACGGCATCAAGGATGACGATTTGCGCCACCACAGGCCAGAATCTGGCGCCTCGTTTTTGCGTGCGGTGCTCGCTATCCTTGCCCTCCAGCCGCTCGTTAAGCTCCATGGTAGCTTTAAACAGCAAAAAAAGGCCGCCAAATAGCATAATCAAATCTCTGGCGCTAAAGCTGAGCGCATGAAAGCTAAAAAGCGGACGAGTCAGCGTGACCAGCCATGAAATGGATGCCAGCAGCAATAAACGCATGACCATGGCCAGCAGCAGGCCCGTGACGCGAGCGCGGTCGCGAAGTTTAGCGGGAAGCTTTTCGGCGAGGATGGCAATGAAGACAAGGTTATCAATGCCCAAAACCAGTTCGATAACGACCAGGGTAACTAACCCGGCCCAAATTGAGGGGTCGGCAATCCATTCCATACGCGGTTTACAGCCTTTTTACTTGCGGGCAAATGCCACAGTGAAATGATGGATAATTGCCTGACAAAAAGCAACGCCTGCCTGAGATTAATCCGTAATGGCTTATCGCGTTGACGCAATAAAATGAATATCCCGCAGGTAATTGAGGTTAATAATTAAAGAGGTATTTGGGCTATATATTTTATTCGTGAGCAAGCCGCTATGAGATATATCTGTATATTTTTATGGTGATTTTTTAATTATTTTTATTGTCAATATAAAGAAAATCCTAAAAGCTTATTATTGCGTGGTTCATATTATTCTTAAAAGTCTAATTGCTGCCTTTTGTCTCCTTGCCTGCTGGAGTTTAAGCTGCAACAATCTTTATCGATGATTAGCAATGAATGTGTTTTTTATACATTGGTTAATAGTTCGCCCCAGCATTTCCATAAAGTCTGATTCTCTGGCTTCAATATCTTCTATGGGTATTTGAATGTGCCGGTAAATTAAGATTGTTTACCATTTTCAGTAGGTTGGTGACTGTGAGCCAGGGGCGGTAGCGTGCCCGGATGCGGCCAGATAACAGCAGGTCATGGAGTCATCAGAGTGTCGGGAAATAAATTTATTTTAGGAATAATGCCAGTTATCTCACTCTCTGAATATGTTCAATTCTGTACATCATCCTCACGGCTAATTGCTTGCTTGTTTTATTCGCTCAGGATAATTACTCAGCCATAGTGATAAATACTCAATGATAAAATACAAACTTAAGTTGATGCCTTTATTGGTGTCAGTCACCCTGATGAGCGGCTGTACGGTATTTCCCGGCAGCAATATGTCCACATCGGGAAAAGACGTCATCAAACAACAGGATGCCGACTTCGACCTCGACCGGATGGTCAATGTTTATCCCTTAACCCCGCGACTGGTGGAGCAACTGAGGCCTCGCCCCGTGGTTGCTCAGCCTAATGCCGGGCTGGATAAAGACATTGCTAACTACCAGTATCGCGTCGGGCCTGGTGATGTCTTAAATGTCACGGTCTGGGACCACCCGGAATTAACCACGCCCGCGGGCCAGTACCGTAGCTCAAGTGATGCAGGTAACTGGGTGCAGTCTGATGGCACCATGTTTTATCCCTATGTGGGGAAAGTTAGCGTAACCGGCAAAACGCTGGCAGAAATTCGCAGCGATATTACCAGCCGCCTTGCGCAGTATATTGCCCAGCCGCAGGTGGACGTTAATATCGCTGCCTTCCGCTCACAAAAAGCCTACATATCCGGGCAGGTGAATAAATCCGGTCAGCAGCCTATTACTAACGTCCCGTTGACCATTCTCGATGCCATCAATGCGGCAGGGGGGCTGACCGATGCGGCAGACTGGCGCAACGTCGTCCTGACCCACAACGGGCAGGAAAAACGTATTTCGCTGCAGGCGCTGATGCAAAACGGCGACCTCAGCCAAAACCATCTCCTCTACCCCGGCGACATTCTGTTTGTGCCGCGTAATGACGATCTGAAAGTGTTCGTTATGGGTGAAGTGAAGAAGCAAACCACCCTCAAAATGGACTTCAGCGGCATGACGCTGACCGAAGCCCTTGGCCAGGCCGAAGGCATCGATCTCACCTCTTCGAACGCCAGCGGTATCTTTGTTATCCGTCCGCTCAAAGGCCAGACTCAGCAGAACGGCAAGATTGCCAATATTTACCAGCTCGATATGTCCGATGCGACTTCGCTGGTGATGGGCACCGAATTCCAGCTGCAGCCTTATGACGTGGTGTACGTCACGACTGCACCGGTTTCTCGCTGGAATCGCCTGATCAACCAGCTACTGCCAACCATCAGCGGCGTTCGCTATATGACGGATACCGCCAAAGATATTCACACCTGGTAACGCGCTATGTTCAACAAAATACTTGTGGTTTGCGTGGGGAACATTTGCCGTTCCCCCACGGCTGAACGCCTGCTTAAACGCTACCGGCCCGAGCTGAACGTCAGTTCAGCGGGGCTGGGGGCCTTAGTGGGCAAGAGTGCCGATGCCGGTGCCGTTGAAGTGGCTGGCCGTCATGATCTTTCGCTGGAAGGGCATTTGGCTCGTCAGGTTTCTGGCCGCCTGTGCCGGGAGTATGACCTGATTCTGGCGATGGAAAAACGCCATATCACCACGCTGTGTGAAATGGCGCCGGAGATGCGCGGCAAAGTGATGCTGTTTGGTCACTGGGATGCGGAGCGGGAAATCCCCGATCCTTACCGCAAAAGCCGCGATGCCTTTGAAGCGGTTTACAGCATGCTCGACCTTTCTGCCCAAAAGTGGGCTAACGCACTTAACGCTCATCAGGGTTAACAATGACAGAGAAAGTACGCCGTTCGAGCGCCCCGACCGAGGGCAATGACGAAATTGATATCGGCCGTTTGTTTGGCACCGTGCTGGAAGCTCGCTGGTGGGTTATCGGCATTACAGGGCTGTTTGCGGCGCTGGCCGTGGTGTATGCGCTGTTTGCGACGCCGGTGTATAAGGCCGACGCGCTGGTGCAAATCGAACAAAATGCCGGTAACACGCTGGTCAATGACATCAGCTCCGCGCTGAGCAATAAGCCCCCGGCTTCTGCCGCAGAAATTCAGCTCATTCAATCTCGCCTGGTGTTGGGTAAAACCGTTGACGATCTGAACCTGGATATTTCGGTTACCAAGAACACCTTTTGGCTGTTTGGCGCAGGCTGGGACCGGCTGCAGGGACACCAGAATGACACGGTGAATGTCACCACCTTTAACCTGCCGTCAGCAATGAACAAAGACACCTTCACCGTTGAAGCCCTGAACGACAAGCAGTATCAGCTGACCAGCGACAAAGGGTTTAGCGCTAAAGGTGAGGTGGGGAAGCCGCTGAGTAAAGGCGGGGTGACCATGCAGATTGACGGCATCCAGGCGCAGCCGGGTGACAATTTCACCGTGGTGAAGTACTCCACGCTGGGCATGATAAACCAGCTGTTGGGCAACCTGACGGTGACCGAGAACGGCAAAGATACCGGCGTGCTTAGCCTGTCTTATACCGGGGAAGATAAAGACCAGATTCGTGCAATCCTGGACAGCATCACCCGTAACTACCTTGCCCAAAACGTACAGCGTAAATCCGAGGAAGCGGCAAAAAGTCTGAAATTCCTGGCCGAGCAGCTGCCGGAAGTCCGCGGTAATCTGGATGCAGCGGAAAACAAACTTAATGCTTATCGCCAGCGCCAGGATTCAGTGGATCTTTCGCTGGAAGCTAAATCGCTGCTTGATTCCGTGGTGAACATTGATTCTCAGCTTAATGAGCTGACCTTCAAAGAGGCGGAAATCTCAAAGCTGTACACCAAAGTTCACCCGTCATACCGCACGCTGCTGGAACAGCGTAAAACGCTGGAAGACCAGAAAGCACGCCTGACAAATCGCATTGCCGCGATGCCGAAAACCCAGCAGGAAATTGTGCGCCTGACGCGCGATGTGGAGTCCGGCCAGCAGGTTTATATGCAACTGCTGAACAAACAGCAGGAGTTGAAAATCACCGAAGCCAGCACGGTGGGAGACGTACGTATTGTTGACCCGGCGATCGCGCAACCGGGAATGGTTAAACCGCAGCGCGCGCTGGTGGTGCTGGGCAGCATTATTCTGGGTCTTATCGTTTCCATTATTGGCGTGCTGCTGCGCTCGCTGTTTAACGGCGGCATCGAAAGTCCAACGGTGCTGGAAGAAGCGGGGCTTAGCGTCTACGCGAGCATTCCACTTTCCGAGTGGCAGAAAACCCGCGATCACGCCAGCCTGCGTAATGTGAAAGGCGCTAAACGTAATAAGCAAAGCCAGCTGCTGGCCGTCGGTAATCCAACCGACCTGGCGATTGAAGCCATCCGCAGCCTGCGAACCAGCCTGCACTTCGCCATGATGCAGGCACCCAACAATGTTCTGATGCTGACCGGCGTTAGCCCGTCCATCGGTAAGACCTTTGTTTGTGCCAACCTCGCGGCCGTGATTAGCCAGACGAATAAGCGCGTGTTGTTGATGGACTGCGATATGCGTAAAGGCTATACCCACGAACTGTTGGGAACGACCAACGTTAACGGGCTGTCCGACGTACTTTCAGGGCAGGGTGATATTACCCGTTGTGCGCAGAAAACCTCCGTGCCGAATTTTGACCTGATTCCTCGCGGGCAAGTGCCGGCTAATCCGTCAGAATTGCTGATGAACGAGCGCTTTGCCCAGTTGGTGAAATGGGCCAGCGAAAACTATGACCTCGTCCTGATCGATACTCCGCCAATCCTTGCCGTGACTGACGCGGCGATTGTAGGCCGCCACGCGGGGACCACGCTGATGGTTGCTCGCTACGCGGTGAACACGCTGAAAGAGGTGGAAACCAGTCTTAGCCGCTTCGAACAAAACGGTATTGCGGTGCGCGGCGTGATCCTTAACTCGATATTCCGCAGAGCCACCGGCTACCAGGATTACGGGTATTACGAATACGAATATAAGTCGGATGCTAAATAAGGTGATGGCCATGAACAGCAGCGCAACTCGCCCGCTTATCTCTATTTATATGCCTACGTGGAACCGCCAGCAGCTGGCCATTCGGGCCATAAATTCGGTGCTGCGTCAGGATTATGACCACTGGGAAATGATTATCGTCGATGACTGCTCGGCCAGCTTCCAGCAGCTGCAGCAGTTTGTGGCAGACCTCGGCGACCCCCGGGTGCGGTACATTCATAACGACGTTAACAGCGGCGCCTGCGCGGTACGCAATCAGGCGATTCAGCTGGCGCAGGGGCGGTTCATCACCGGCATTGATGATGACGATGAATGGACGCCTAACCGCCTGTCGGTGTTTCTGTCCCATCAGCATCAGCTGGTCACCCACGCGTTTTTATACGCTAACGACTATCTGTGCGAAGGGCAGGTTTACTCACAGCCGACCAGTCTGCCGCTGTACCCGAAGTCGCCGTATTCGCTGAAGTTGTTCTATAAGCGCAACATCATTGGCAACCAGGTGTTCACCTACGCCGAGCGTTTTAAGAGCAGCCTGTTTGATACCGAGCTGAAAGCGGCGCAGGACTACGACATCTTTCTGCGTATGGTGGTGGAGTACGGCCAGCCGTGGAAGGTGGAAGAGGCAACTCAAATTCTGCACGTGAATCACGGCGAAATGCAGATAACCAAATCGCCGAAGAAATTCGCCGGTTATTTCCACTTCTACCGCAAGCACAAAGATAAATTCGACCGCGGCAGCAAGAAATACCAGCTGTATACGCTCTACCAGATCCGCAACAAGCGTATGTCTTTGCGCACGCTGTTAGCCCTGCTGACGGTGCGCAACGGCAAGCGCCTCGCCGACAGCCTGCGGGGGAAATAAGCGTGCTGGAAGATATTCGAGCCAATAGCTGGAGCCTGCGTCCGTGCTGCATGGTGCTGGCCTACCGCGTTGCCCACTTCTGCTCGGTGTGGCGCAAGAAAAGCGTGATCAACAACCTCTGGGCGGCGCCGGTACTGCTGGCTTACCGCTTTATTACCGAATGCCTGTTTGGCTATGAAATTCAGGCGGCCGCCACCATTGGCCGCCGCTTCACTATCCACCATGGCTACGCGGTGGTTATCAATAAGTTCGTCGTCGCGGGGGATGATTTCACCATCCGCCACGGCGTCACCATCGGCAACCGCGGCAACAGCCTGTCCTGCCCGGTAATTGGTCACGGCGTTGAGCTGGGCGCCAACGTGATTATCGTGGGCGATATCACCATCGGCAATAACGTGGCGGTGGGCGCGGGCAGCGTGGTGCTGGACAGCGTGCCGGACAACGCGCTGGTGGTGGGTGAAAAAGCGCGGGTTAAGGTGATCAAATGAACATCATGCAGTTTAATGTGCGCCTTGCAGAAGGCGGCGCCGCGGGCGTAGCGCTGGATCTCCATCAACGTGCACGCCTTGCCGGGTTGTCATCACGTTTTATTTATGGCTATGGCAAAGGCGGCAAGAAAAGCGCCAGCCACGACCTGTACCAGGACGTTGAAAAGCTTACGCCGCGCATGGTCTCTGTTGCCAATATCGCGCTGTTCCGCTTCTTGAATCGCGATCCGTTTGGCAACCTGAACAAGCTTTACCGCCGCGTCACCCGCAGCCAGCAGCCCGTGGTGCTGCATTTTCACGTGGTGCATAGCTATTGGCTGAACCTGGAGGAAATGGTGTCGTTTTGCCAGCGGGTGAAGGCGCATAAACCGGACGTTACCTTTGTCTGGACGCTGCACGACCACTGGAGCATTACCGGACGCTGCGCTTTCCTCGACGGCTGCGAAGGCTGGAAAACGGGCTGCGTCAAATGCCCGACGCTGAACAACTATCCACCGGTGAAGGTCGATAAGGCCCATCAGCAAGTGGAGGGAAAACGCCAGCTGTTCCGTGAAATGCTGGCACTTGGCTGCAGGTTTATTTCTCCCAGCCAGCACGTGGCGGAAGCCTTTAACCAGCTCTATGGGGCAGGGCGCTGCAGCATCATCAATAACGGTATCGACGTTGCCACCGAGGCGATTCTGGCCGAGCTGCCTGAAAGCGGCGTGGCAACGGCAAAACCCCGCGTGGCGATTGTTGCCCACGACCTGCGCTATGACGGCAAAACCAACCAGAAGCTGGTGCGGGCGATGATGGCGCTGGGGAACAGCATTGAGCTGCATACCTTCGGCAAGTTCTCGCCGTTTGAAGGCGCTAACGTGGTGAACCACGGCTACATGACCGACAAACGCGCGCTGATGAGCGAGCTGAATACCATGGACAGCCTGGTGTTCAGTTCCCGGGTGGATAACTACCCGCTGATCCTTTGCGAAGCGCTTTCTATCGGCGTACCGGTGGTGGCGACGAGCAGCGAAGCGGCAGACGAAGTTCTGCGCAAGGTGGGCGGTAAGACTTTCACGCCTGAGCAGGTTCTGGCGCTGGTGCAGCTCAAAAAAGCCCAACTGGCGGAGCAGGTGTTCGCGACTGATTTAGCGACCTTCCGTGCAGCCAGCCGCCAGGCCTACAGCGGGAAACAGATGCTGGAGGAGTATGTCTCGTTCTATCAGGGTCTGTAGCTATCTGCTGCTGCCGTTCATCTATCTGGTGGTGAACGTTAAGCTTGCCTCCCTCGGGGAAAGTTTCCCGATAACCATCGTGACCTTCCTGCCGGCCATGCTGTTTTTGTATATCGAGCGCATCAACCTTAAAAAGCTGATGATTGCGCTGGGCGTGGGGGCGGGGCTGACGGCATTTAACTACATCTTCGGGCAGTCGCTGGATCCCGGAAAATACGTCACCTCAATGATGCTGTTTGTCTATATCGTCCTGATTCTCGGGTTGACCTGGAGCTGCCGCTTCAAGACTATTTCGCAGCGAAATCACCGTAAGATACTGCGTTTTTTCTACGGTGTTGTCGGCATTATCGTCGCGCTTGCCGCCGCGGAAATGGCCCAGATTATCCTGACCGGCGGCAGTAGTTTGATTGAGAAAATTTCGAAGTTTCTCATCTACAGCAACAGCTACGTGCTCAACTTTATTAGCTTCGGTGGGCGGCGTACCACCGCGCTCTATTTTGAGCCCGCTTTCTTCGCCCTGGCATTAATCTCAATTTGGCTCAGTATCAAACAGTTTGGTATCAAAACGCCGAAAACTGATGTTATGATTCTTTTAGGGATAATCCTTTCAGGATCCTTCTCCGGGGTGATGACGTTTATTTTGTTTTACCTGCTGGAGTGGGCATTCCAATACCTTAATAAAAGTGCCATTAAAAAGAAGTTGCCGTTAGCAATTATCTCTTTAGCCGTTTTTTTGATCGGTCTGGTGTTTGCATTTCCTTATATTGCAACACGTATTGGTGATTTAGGGACGGAAGGATCTTCATCGTATTACCGAATAATTGGTCCGTTAGCCATGGTGGGTTATTCTCTGGCAAATGTTGATGGGGTAGTTCGTTTTGGTTCACTCTATGAATATGTCGCATCATTCGGAATATTTAACGGTGCGGACGTAGGGAAAACCGTGGACAATGGACTGTATCTGCTGATTATTTATTTTTCATGGTTTGCACTGCTGATGACCGTTGGCTATATGTGGCGAGTCATGAAAATGATGCGCAATGCATTCGGCAATAATGAGAATTATCGTGTTCAGCTTTGGTTGTTTATGCCTGTATCCTTGTTTTTTACCGGTTCGATTTTTAGTCCGGAATACGCATTTTTAATTGTTTGCCCATTTATTTTGCGTAAAGCAATTAATCGTTCGCTGCCAGGAGGTGCGCAATAATGTTATTAAGTGTTATTACAGTCGCATGGCGTAATTATGACGGGGTAGTGAAAACCTGGCAATCACTGGCGCATCTGGCACAGGCCAAAAACATTGAGTTTGAATGGATCGTCGTTGACGGTGATTCCCCGGATGGCACGGCCGAGTTCCTTTCAGGTCTGCAGGGCCAGTACAACCTGCGCTTTGTCAGCGAGAAAGACAACGGCATTTACGACGCGATGAACAAAGGGATTGCTATGGCGCAGGGGCGCTACGCGCTCTTTCTGAACTCCGGCGATGCTTTCCACCCTGAGATTGCCGAGGTGATTTATCAGCTGGCAGCCGTAGGCGAGCGTGACGATGCGATGGTGATTGGCGACGCGCTGCTGGACTTTGGCGACGGCAATAAAATTCGCCGCAGCGCTAAGCGTGGCTGGTATATCTATCACAGCCTGCCGGCAAGCCATCAGGCGATCTTTTTCCCGTTATCCGGCCTGCGTAAATACCCTTACGATCTGCAATATAAAGTCTCATCCGATTATGCGCTGGCGGCAAAAATGTATAAAAGCGGCTATGCCTTCAAACGTATCAAAGGCCTGGTGTCTGAATTCTCAATGGGCGGCGTTTCTACCTCTAATAACGTTGAGCTGTGCCAGGATGCAAAAAACGTGCAGCGTAAAATTTTACGCGTGCCGGGATTCATTGCAGAACTCTCTTTTCAACTGCGGTTAAAAACAACCGGCAAAGCCAAAGCGCTTTATAACAAAACCTAAAGCACACGGGAAATATTATGCAGGATTTAAGCGGCTTCAGTGTACCGAGGGGGTTTCGCGGCGCGAGCGGCATTAAAGTGCAATTGTGGTGGGCGGTACAGGCCACGTTATTTGCCTGGTCTCCGCAGGTTTTATATCCGTGGCGTGCCTTTTTATTACGCATGTTTGGGGCGAAGGTAGGCAAAAAAGTTGTTATTCGCCCGTCGGTGAAAATTACCTATCCGTGGAAGTTAACGCTCGGAGATTATGCCTGGGTTGGCGACGACGCGGTGCTTT
This sequence comes from Cedecea sp., assembly GCF_036500665.1. Taxonomy (NCBI): domain Bacteria; kingdom Pseudomonadati; phylum Pseudomonadota; class Gammaproteobacteria; order Enterobacterales; family Enterobacteriaceae; genus Cedecea; species Cedecea sp. Next base: position 55,706 of record NZ_DASYBS010000097.1, on the reverse strand, counting down.
ATACCCTCGGCGAAATTACCATCGGCGCAAATTCCGTGGTGTCACAAAAGTGTTATTTGTGCACCGGCAGTCACGATTATATGAGCCAGCATTTTGATATTACCCAGTCACCGATTGTTATCGGCGAAAAATGCTGGCTGGCAACGGATGTGTTTGTTTCCCCTGGCGTCACGATAGGTAATGGCTGCGTCGTGGGGGCACGGAGCAGCGTTTATAAATCATTACCGGCGAATGCCGTTTGCCGGGGTAACCCGGCAGTAAAAATACGCGAACGCGCGTAATTACTTTTACCCTCGCTCTACGCGTTAGCGGTTCTCGCCCTCTCTCCTTCGGGGAGAGGGATGGGGTGAGGGGTAAGGGCCAATAAAAATGTTCACAGAGGATAAAATATCATGACTAAAGTAGCTCTCATTACGGGTGTCACCGGACAAGACGGCTCTTACCTGGCGGAATTCCTGCTGGAAAAAGGCTATGAAGTTCACGGTATCAAGCGTCGCGCATCTTCTTTCAACACCGAGCGCGTTGACCATATTTATCAGGATCCACACGCGGGCAACCCGAAATTCCATCTGCACTACGGTGACCTGACCGACACCTCAAACCTGACCCGCATTCTGTCTGAAGTGAAGCCAGATGAAGTGTACAACCTCGGGGCGATGAGCCACGTAGCGGTTTCGTTTGAATCCCCTGAATACACCGCTGACGTGGATGCGATGGGTACGCTGCGCCTGCTGGAAGCCATTCGCTTCCTGGGACTGGAAAAGAAAACCCGCTTCTATCAGGCCTCCACCTCCGAGCTGTACGGTCTGGTGCAGGAAATTCCACAGAAAGAGACCACGCCTTTCTACCCGCGCTCTCCGTACGCGGTTGCCAAGCTTTACGCCTACTGGATCACCGTTAACTACCGTGAATCCTACGGCATGTATGCCTGTAACGGCATTCTGTTTAACCACGAATCTCCACGCCGCGGCGAGACGTTCGTGACGCGTAAAATTACCCGCGCCATCGCCAACATTGCTCAGGGCCTGGAGAAGTGCCTGTACCTCGGCAACATGGATTCCCTGCGCGACTGGGGCCATGCCAAAGACTACGTGAAAATGCAGTGGATGATGCTGCAGCAGGAAAAGCCGGAAGACTTCGTTATCGCCACCGGCGTGCAGTACTCCGTGCGTCAGTTTGTGGAAATGGCTGCCGCGCAGCTCGGCATCAAGCTGCGCTTTGAAGGCCAGGGCGTGGAAGAGAAGGGCATTGTGGTTTCCGTCACGGGCCACGACGCACCAGGCGTGAAACCGGGGGATGTGATCGTCTCCGTTGACCCGCGCTATTTCCGTCCTGCGGAAGTTGAAACCCTGCTGGGCGACCCTACTAAAGCGCACGAAACGCTGGGCTGGAAACCGGAAATTACCCTGCAGGAGATGGTCGGCGAGATGGTGGCCAAAGACCTGGAAGCGGCGAAGAAACACTCCCTGCTGAAGTCCCATGGTTACGAGGTCGCCATCGCGCTGGAGTCCTGAGTATGAATAAGAAACGTATCTTTGTTGCCGGCCACCGTGGCATGGTCGGCTCGGCCATCGTCCGCCAGCTCGGGCAGCGCGATGACGTTGAGCTGGTGCTGCGCGGGCGCGATGAGCTGAATCTGCTGGACACCGGTGAGGTGAATGCCTTTTTTGCCAGCGAGAAAATCGACCAGGTATACCTGGCGGCGGCAAAAGTGGGCGGCATCGTCGCCAACAACACTTACCCGGCGGAGTTCATCTACGAGAACATGATGATCGAAAGCAACATTATCCATGCCGCGCACACGCACGGCGTGAACAAACTGTTGTTCCTCGGTTCATCCTGTATTTACCCGAAGATGGCGAAGCAGCCGATGGCCGAAAGCGAATTGCTGCAGGGTACGCTTGAAGCCACGAACGAGCCGTATGCGATTGCCAAGATAGCCGGTATCAAGCTGTGCGAGTCCTACAATCGCCAGTACGGGCGGGATTACCGTTCGGTGATGCCGACCAACCTGTACGGGCCGAACGACAACTTCCACCCGAGCAACTCCCACGTCATTCCGGCGCTGCTGCGCCGCTTCCACGAAGCCACGCAGGAGAACGCACCTGACGTGGTGGTGTGGGGCAGCGGAACGCCGATGCGCGAGTTTTTGCACGTAGACGACATGGCCGCGGCCAGTATTCACGTGATGGAGCTGGATCAGGAAGTGTGGCAGGAAAACACCGAATCGATGCTGTCGCACATTAACGTCGGTACCGGCGTGGATTGCACCATCCGTGAGCTGGCGCAGACGCTGGCGAAAGTCACCGGCTACCGTGGTCGGGTGGTGTTTGACGCCAGCAAGCCGGACGGCACGCCTCGCAAGCTGCTGGACGTTTCCCGCCTGCATCGCCTCGGCTGGTATCACGAGATTTCCCTGGAGGCGGGCCTCGCCAGCACTTACCAGTGGTTCCTCGAAAACCAGCAGCGGTTCCGGGGGTAAGTATGTTCCTGAGCGCTGAAGATTTTGCCACCGTCGTGAGCGCGACTCCGCTGATCTCCATCGATCTTATCGTCGAAAACCAGGCGGGTGAGTTCCTGCTTGGCCTGCGCACCAATCGCCCTGCAAAGGGCTTTTGGTTTGTGCCGGGCGGGCGCGTGCAGAAGGATGAAACCCTGGCTAACGCGTTTATGCGCCTGACGGAGGCGGAGCTGGGAACATCCTTCACCCTGGCGAACGGAGAGTTTTACGGCATCTGGCAGCACTTTTACGGCGATAACTTCTCCGGAAAAGATTTCTCGACGCATTACGTGGTGCTCGGCTTCCGCCTGCGGGTGGACGACAAGCAGCTGAATCTGCCGTCCGAGCAGCATACAGCATACTGCTGGCTGACGCCGGAAGCGCTGCTTAAGCGTGAAGACGTGCACGACAACAGCCGCGCTTACTTCATTAAGCAGGGCAAAGGGAAGGTACCGGGCTTATGAAAATACTGGTCTACGGCATTAACTATTCACCGGAGCTGACCGGCATCGGCAAGTACACCGGTGAAATGGTGGAGTGGATGACCAGCCGGGGCCATGAGGTGCGGGTGATCACCGCGCCTCCTTACTATCCGGTGTGGAAAGTTCACCCGGACTACTCGGCATGGAAATACAAAAAAGAGCAGGGTAAAGCGACCGTCTGGCGCTGCCCGCTGTATGTGCCAAAGCAACCTTCTACGCTCAAGCGCCTGCTGCATTTAGGTAGCTTCGCGCTGAGTTCATTTTTCCCGCTTCTCGCCCAGCGAGGCTGGAAGCCAGATCGCGTAATTGGCGTGGTGCCGACGCTGTTTTGCGTCCCGGGTATGCGCCTGCTGGCAAAACTCAGCGGCGCACGCACGCTGCTGCATATCCAGGATTATGAAGTGGACGCGATGCTTGGCCTGGGTATGGCAGGTAAGACGCCGGGCAAAATTGCTCGTCTTGCCCAGCGCTTTGAAAAGAGCGGCCTGCACAACGTCGATAACGTCTCCACAATTTCTCGCTCGATGATGAATAAAGCCACCGAGAAAGGCGTGGATCCGCAGCGGGTGATTTTCTTCCCTAACTGGTCGGAAGTGGCGCGTTTTCGCGATGTTGCTCCCGAGCAAATAGAAGCCGTCCGCCGGGCGCTCAATCTGCCGGAAGATAAAAAAATCGTGCTGTACTCCGGCAACATTGGCGAAAAGCAAGGGCTGGAAACGCTTATTGAAGTGGCGGGCCGGTTCGCCGAGAGCCCGTACTTATTCGTGATTGTTGGCCAGGGGGGCGGCAAAGAACGTCTCGAAAAACTGGTGCATGTCCACGGGCTAAACAATGTGGTTTTCCACCCGCTTCAGTCTTACGAAGCGCTCCCGGCGCTGCTTTGCCTGGCCGACTGTCATCTGGTCATTCAGCGTCGTGGGGCGGCGGATGCCGTACTGCCTTCAAAACTGACCAATATCCTGGCGGCAGGCGGGAATGCGGTAATTACCGCCGAGCCGGAAACCGAGCTGGGCCAGCTTTGCGACGCTTATCCTGGCATTGCGGTTTGCGTGATGCCTGAGTCCGCCGATGCGCTGGCGGCGGGTATAGAAAAGTGCCTGCAGCGCCCTAAAAACAACACGGTGGCACGTGAATATGCCGAACGCACGCTCGAAAAAGAGAACGTGTTAAGCCAATTTATTGCTGACATTCGGGGATAAATTATGAGTCAGTCACAACTCTATCCGGTGATCATGGCGGGCGGAAACGGCAGTCGCCTCTGGCCGCTGTCTCGCGTGCTGTACCCCAAGCAGTTCCTCTGCCTGAAAGGGGAGCTGACCATGCTGCAAACCACCATCAATCGCCTTAATGGAGTGGAGTGCGAAAGCCCGGTAGTCATTTGCAACGAGCAGCACCGCTTTATCGTTGCCGAGCAGCTGCGCCAGCTGAATAAACTGACCGAAAATATCGTGCTGGAGCCCGCCGGACGCAATACGGCACCCGCTATTGCACTGGCGGCACTGGCCGCACTGCGTAATCAGCCTCAGCAGGATCCGCTGATGCTGATCCTGGCCGCCGATCACGTTATCCAGAATGAAGAGGTTTTCCGCACGGCGGTGCGTAGCGCGATGCCGTATGCCGAAGCCGGCAAGCTGGTGACCTTTGGTATTGTCCCGGACCTGCCGGAAACGGGCTATGGCTATATTCGCCGCGGCGGCGTTATCAGCCCGGAGAACGGCGTTGATGCACTGGCTTTCAATGTGGCTCAGTTTGTAGAAAAACCCGATCTCTCTACCGCTCAGGCCTATGTTGCCAGCGGTGAGTATTACTGGAACAGCGGTATGTTCCTGTTCCGCGCAGGCCGTTATCTGGAAGAACTGGCTAAATTTCGCCCGGATATTCTGGCCGCCTGTGAAAAAGCGATGGCGGGCGTTGACCCGGACCTCGACTTTGTGCGCGTGGACGAGCAGGCATTCCTGGACTGCCCGGATGAGTCTATCGACTACGCGGTTATGGAAAAAACCGCTGATGCGGTCGTGGTGCCAATGGACGCGGGCTGGAGCGATGTCGGCTCCTGGTCATCGCTGTGGGAAATTAGCGCCAAAAACCCGGACGGCAACGTACATCATGGCGACGTCATCAGCCACGAAACCGAAAACAGCTACATCTATGCCGAGTCCGGCCTGGTCACCACCGTTGGCGTGAAAGATCTCGTGGTGGTGCAAACCAAGGATGCCGTGCTGATTGCCGACCGCGATCACGTCCAGAGCGTGAAAAAAGTAGTGGAGCGCATTAAAGGCGACGGTCGCCACGAGCACCATAACCACCGTGAAGTTTACCGCCCGTGGGGAAAATATGACTCCATCGACGCCGGTGAGCGTTACCAGGTGAAGCGCATCACCGTCAAGCCGGGCGAGGGGCTTTCCCTGCAAATGCACCATCACCGCGCCGAGCACTGGATTGTGGTGGCGGGGACCGCGAAAGTCACGCTGGGTGATGAGGTGAAGCTGCTGGGTGAAAACGAGTCTATCTACATTCCGCTCGGCATGACTCACTGCCTGGAAAACCCTGGAAAAATCCCTCTCGACCTGATCGAGGTTCGCTCCGGTACTTACCTGGAAGAAGACGATATCGTCCGTTTCCAGGATCGCTACGGGCGCATTTAATCCCTGATTGTAAACATTCTCCACGGGCCACGAACCCGTGGGTTGGGTAACTGTTGCCCGAAGGAGCGAAATCATGCAGCAACTGACCTGTTTTAAAGCCTACGACATCCGCGGCCGCCTGGGCGACGAGCTGAACGAAGACATCGCCTGGCGCATCGGCCGCGCCTACGGCGAGTACCTGAAGCCGAAAACTATCGTGCTGGGCGGCGACGTTCGCCTGACCAGCGAATCGCTGAAACAGGCGCTGGCGCGTGGCCTGCAGGACGCGGGCGTGGACGTGCTCGATATCGGCCTGTCCGGCACCGAAGAAATCTATTTTGCGACCTGGCATCTGAACGTGGACGGCGGTATCGAAGTGACCGCCAGCCACAACCCGATGGACTACAACGGCATGAAGCTGGTGCGCCAGGGCGCCCGCCCGATCAGCGGCGACACCGGCCTGCGCGATGTGCAGCGCCTGGCGGAAGCCAACGACTTCCCGCCGGTAAATGAGGCGGCGCGCGGCAGCTACCAGAAAGTGTCGGTGGTGGAAGCCTACCTTGACCATCTGTTCTCCTACATCAACGTCAGCAACATCAAACCGCTAAAGCTGGTGGTCAACTCCGGTAACGGCGCGGCAGGCCCGATTGTGGACGCTATCGAAGCCCGCTTAAAGGCACTGAACGTGCCGCTGACCTTCGTGAAGGTGCACAACACGCCGGACGGTAATTTCCCGAACGGTATTCCTAACCCGCTGCTGCCCGAGTGCCGCGCCGATACCCGCGACGCGGTGATTGAGCACGGAGCCGATATGGGCATCGCCTTTGACGGGGATTTTGACCGCTGCTTCCTGTTCGACGAGAAAGGGCAGTTTATTGAGGGTTACTACATCGTGGGCCTGCTGGCGGCGGCGTTCCTCGAAAAACAGCCCGGCGCGAAAATCATTCACGACCCGCGCCTGTCCTGGAACACGGTGGACATCGTCGAGCGCGCGGGTGGCAAACCGGTGATGTCGAAGACCGGGCACGCGTTTATCAAAGAGCGCATGCGTGAAGAAGATGCGATTTACGGCGGCGAAATGAGCGCCCATCACTACTTCCGCGACTTTGCCTACTGCGACAGCGGAATGATCCCGTGGCTGCTGGTGACTGAGCTGCTGTGCCTGAAAGGGAAAACGCTGGGTGAGCTGGTACGTGACCGTATGGCGGCATGGCCGGCAAGTGGGGAAATAAACAGCAAGCTGGAAGCCCCTGCCGCGGCGATTGAGCGCGTGCGCGCGCATTTTGGCCCGCACGCGGAAGAGATCGACCACACGGACGGGATCAGCATGGCGTTTGGTGACTGGCGCTTCAACCTGCGCAGCTCTAACACCGAGCCGGTGGTGCGCCTGAACGTGGAGTCTCGCGGCGACGAGACGCTGATGCAGGTGCGAACGCAGGAAATTATGGCTTTGCTGAACCAGTAATCTGCCGCATCTGTGTGTTTTAACCCTCACCCTGGCCCTCTCCCTGGAAGGGAGAGGGGAAAGTCAGGAGCCAGAACTTCCGGCCCTCTCCTGGCGGGAGAGGGAATGCTCCTGGTTCCAGTTATTACCCCCTCTCCCCCTTGGGGAGAGGGTTGGGTTGAGGGGGAAAACACCGATGCGACTTCTTTCAAAGGTAAAACGATGACAAATCTAAAAAAGCGCGAGCTGCCAAAAACCAACGCATCGTTGATCTCTATGGTGCAACGTTTTTCCGACATCAGCATCATGTTTGCCGGGCTGTGGATGGTCTGCAAGGCTAACGCGTTGCCGTTTCTCTATATGCATCTGCTGATGGCTTTATTGACCCTCGTTGTGTTTCAGATGATCGGTGGGATGACGGATTTTTACCGTTCCTGGCGTGGGGTGAAAATCTCCAGCGAGCTCTTCCTGCTGCTGCAGAACTGGACGCTGAGCGTCATTTTTAGCGCCGGGGTGCTTGCCTTCAATAGCGATTTTGACGGCTCGTTTGGGGTTTATCTGGCCTGGTATGTTCTGACCGGTGTCGGGCTGGTTATTTGCCGCTCGTGGATTCGGTTTGCCGCAGGCTGGCTGCGTAATAAAGGTTTTAATACGCGTCGTGTCGCCATAGCGGGCTCTCTGCCGGTCGGGCAGGTACTGGCGCAAAGCTTTAAAAATGAGCCGTGGCTGGGCTTTAACGTGCTGGGCGTGTACGACGATGAACCACCGGCAGGCGCGCTGATCAACTATATGGGCAACTTCAATACGCTCGTGGCCGACGCTCGCAACGGCGAGATTGATAAAATCTACATTGCGATGGCGATGAGTCATGAGTCCCGTATTAAACAGCTGGTGAGCGAACTGGCGGATACCACCTGTTCCGTGCTGCTGATCCCCGATGTTTTTACCTTCAATATTCTTAATGCCCGTACCGAAGAGGTGAACGGCGTGCCCGTCGTGCCGCTGTTTGAAACCCCGTTGAGCGGCTTCAATAGCGTGCTTAAGCGGCTGGAAGATATCGTGCTGTCCTCTTTTATTCTGCTGCTGATTTCCCCGGTTCTACTGTGCATCAGCCTGGCGGTGAAGCTGACTTCGCCGGGGCCGGTTATTTTCCGCCAGACCCGCTATGGGATGGACGGTAAGCCTATCAAGGTCTGGAAATTCCGCTCGATGAAAGTGATGGAGAACGACGCGGTGGTGGTGCAGGCGACCAAAGGCGACAAGCGTATTACGCCCATCGGGAGCTTTCTGCGCCGCACTTCGCTGGACGAGCTGCCGCAGTTTATCAACGTCCTGCTTGGCGGAATGTCAATTGTCGGCCCTCGCCCCCATGCCGTTGCCCACAACGAGGAATACCGCGCGTTAATCGAAGGCTACATGCTGCGCCATAAGGTCAAACCCGGTATTACCGGCTGGGCGCAAATTAACGGCTGGCGCGGGGAAACCGACACGCTCGACAAGATGGAAAAGCGCGTGGAATTTGACCTGGAATACATTCGCGAATGGAGCCTGTGGTTCGACATCAAGATTGTTTTCCTGACCGTTTTCAAAGGCTTTGTTAACAAAGCGGCCTACTGACCGGAACCCGAAATGAGCCTGAGAGAAAAAACCATCAGCGGCGCAAAATGGTCCGCGATTGCCACGGTCATTATTATTGGCCTGGGGCTGGCGCAGATGACTATTCTGGCCAGAACCATTGATAACCACCAGTTTGGCCTGCTTACCGTGTCGCTGGTGATTATCGCCCTGGCCGATACGCTGTCTGATTTTGGTATTGCCAACTCCATTATCCAGCGCAAAGAGATAAGCCAGCTGGAGCTAACCACGCTGTACTGGTTAAACGTCAGCCTGGGCGTTGTGGTATGTGTCGCGATCTTTTTATTGAGCGATGTGATTGCCGGCGTGCTGCATAACCCGGATTTGTCGCCGCTGATCAAAACGCTCTCCTTTGCTTTTATCGTCATCCCACACGGGCAGCAGTTTCGTGCTCTGATGCAAAAGGAGCTCGAGTTCTCAAAAATCGGTTCGATTGAGACGGTGTCCGTGCTGGTGGGCTTTAGCGTGACCGTTACGGCGGCGATGTACTACCCGTTCGCCATCACGGCAATCATCGGTTACCTGGTGAACACCGCGGTACGCACCTCGCTGTTTGGCTTCTTTGGACGAAAGATTTACCGTCCGGGATTCCACTTCTCCCTGAAGTCGGTCAATTCCAACCTGAAGTTTGGCGCATGGCTGACCGCCGATAGCGTGATCAACTACGTCAATACCAACCTTTCCACGCTGGTGCTGGCGCGTATTCTCGGCGCCAGCGTCGCCGGTGGTTATAACCTGGCTTATAACGTCGCCGTTGTCCCGCCGATGAAGCTCAACCCGATCATTACCCGCGTGCTGTTCCCGGCGTTTGCCAAGATTCAGGATGACACCGCGAAGCTGCGGGTGAACTTCTACAAGCTGCTGTCGATTGTCGGCATCATCAACTTCCCGGCGCTGCTGGGGTTGATGGTGGTATCAAATAACTTCGTTCCGCTGGTGTTCGGGGAAAAATGGCAGTTCATTACGCCCATCCTTCAGCTGCTGTGCGTCGTCGGCCTGCTGCGCTCCATCGGTAACCCGATAGGGTCGCTGCTGATGGCGAAGGCCCGCGTGGACATCAGCTTTAAGTTCAACGTATTTAAAACCTTCCTGTTTATCCCGGCCATTATTATCGGCGGCCAGCTGGGCGGCGCGCTCGGCGTCACGCTCGGTTTTCTGCTTGTTCAGGTGGTTAACACCGTCCTCAGCTATTTCATCATGATCAAGCCGGTGCTGGGCTCCAGCTACCGGGAATACATCCTCAGCATCTGGCTGCCTTTTTATCTGTCGCTTCCGACGCTGATTGTCAGCGCCGGGCTTGGCGTGGCGCTTAACGGGCATCTGCCTCTGGCGGCATTGCTCTGCATACAGGTCGCGGCGGGTGCTGCCGCTTTTATGGTGATGATTATTTTGTCCCGCAATGCGCTGATCGTCGAAATGAAGCGACAGTTTTGCCGAAGCGAACGTCTGAAAGCTCTGCTCCGCGCTGGCTAATAACAACGAAGCGGGAAAAAACACGCTTTTTCCCGCTTCGTCATAAATATAGAGGTCGATATGAAATTACTTATTCTTGGCAACCATACTTGCGGCAACCGCGGTGATAGCGCCATTTTGCGCGGGTTGATCGATGCCATTACCACGCTTGATGACGGCATACATGTGGATGTCATGAGTCGCTATCCGGTGAGTTCAGCCTGGCTGCTGGGGCGCCCGGTGCTGGGCGACGGGCTGTATAAGCAAATGAAGCAGTACAACAATGCCGCCGGGATTGTGGGCCGGGTGAAAAAAGTGCTGCGCCGCAAATATCAGCACCAGGTGCTGCTGGCGAAGGCGACTAATTCCGGGCGTCTGCGCAATATCGCTATTCCGCAGGGCTTTATCGACTTTGTTAAGTCGCTGCATCAATACGACGCGATTATTCAGGTTGGCGGCTCGTTTTTTGTCGATCTGTACGGTGTGAGCCAATTCGAGCATGCGCTGTGTAGCTTTATGGCCCGCAAGCCCGTGTACATGATTGGCCACAGCGTCGGTCCGTTCCAGGAGCCGCAGTTTAACCAACTGGCTAACTACGTTTTCGGCCACGCGAAGTCGCTTATCCTGCGTGAAACCGTGAGCCTGGATCTGATGAAACAGAGCCAGATAGATACCAGCAAGGTCGAGCAAGGGGTCGATACGGCATGGCTGGTGGCGCAGCATGAAGAGGACTTTGTGCCGAGCTATGCGGTTAAGCACTGGCTTGGCGTAATTGAAGGTAAGAAAACCGTGGCGATTACGCTGCGCGAACTTGCGCCGTTCGATAAGCGGCTGGGCACCACCCAGGAAGCCTATGAGCGGGCCTTTGCCGAAGTGGTGAACCGCACCATTGAGCAGGGCTACCAGGTTCTGGCGCTCTCCACCTGCACCGGCATCGACAGCTATAACAAAGATGACCGCATGGTGGCGCTCAACATTCGCCAGTACATCCGGCAGCCCGATGACTATCACGTGGTGATGGACGAACTCAACGATCTTGAGATGGGCAAAATCTTCGCCGCCTGCGAGCTGACGGTGGGGACTCGCCTGCACTCGGCAATTATCTCGATGAACTTCGGCACGCCGGCCATTGCCATCAACTACGAACACAAATCCGCAGGCATTATGCAGCAGCTCGGCATGCCTGAAATGGCCATCGATATTCGCCAGTTGCTGGACGGTTCTTTACAGGGCGTAGTTGCTGACGTGCTGGGGCAATTGCCGCCGATTAACCAGCGGCTTGCGGCGGCGGTGAGCGCCGAGCGTGCAAACGGCATGAAAATGGTGGAATCGGTGCTTGAGCGAGTCAAGGAGGGGAAATGAAGGTTGGTTTCTTCCTGCTGAAGTTTCCGCTGGCTTCGGAAACCTTTGTGCTGAATCAGATCACCGCTTTTATCGACATGGGCTACGAGGTTGAGATTGTTGCCCTGCAAAAAGGCGACCTGACCAATACCCACGCGACGTTTAAAAGCTATGGGCTTTCGGAAAAAACCGTCTGGTTGCTTGATGAGCCAGAGGGTAAAGTCGCCAAGCTGCAAAGCCGCGCGTTGAATACGCTACGCGGAGGCCTGCGAGGCAGAACCTGGCGAGCCTTAAGTCGTGCGCGCTATGGCGATGAAGCCCGTAACCTTATCCTTTCATCTATCTGCGGGCGGCAGAAACAGCCGCTGGAGGCCGATGTGTTTATCGCGCATTTTGGCCCGGCGGGCGTCACGGCAGCCAAGCTCAAGGAGCTTGGATTGCTAAAGGGCAAAATTGCCACCGTATTCCACGGCATAGATATCTCGCACCGTGACGCGCTGGCTCACTACACGCCTGAATATCGGCAGCTGTTCGAGCGCGGAGATCTGATGTTGCCGATAAGCAATCTCTGGGCGAGCCGCCTGAAGCAGATGGGCTGCCCGGAGAGCAAAATTGCGGTATCCCGGATGGGCGTGGATATGGACAAATTTTCTTTGAGGCCCATGAAAACGCCGGGCACGCCGCTGGAGATTGTCTCGGTGGCGCGCCTGACGGAAAAAAAAGGGCTGCATATTGCCATTGAAGCCTGCCGCCTGCTGAAGGCGCGCGGCGTGGCATTTCGCTACAACATACTTGGCATTGGCCCCTGGGAGCGCCGTCTGAAGACGCTGATTGAGCAACTGCAGCTGGAGGACGTGGTCTTTATGCCCGGCTTCAAGCCGAGTCATGAGGTGAAAGCGATGCTCGATAGCGCCGACCTCTTCTTGCTGCCTTCTGTCACCGGTGAGGACGGTGATATGGAAGGTATTCCCGTTGCGCTGATGGAGGCGATGGCCGTCGGGATCCCCGTTGTATCAACCGTTCATAGCGGAATCCCCGAGCTTATCGACGCCGATGAGTCGGGTTGGCTGGTGCCGGAAAAGGACGCTTTTGCGCTCGCCGACAAATTGCAGGCCTCTGCTTCCGTGTCGGAAAGCGACCTGCAGTTGATGCTGTCGCGCGCCAGAGAGAAAGTCGCCAGCCAGTTCAATCAGCAGGTTATCTACCAGCAGCTTGCCCGTCAGCTTCAGACGCTGTAAATCACCGAATCCTATGATGAGGACTTATGTCGAAAAGCAATCCACTGAAGCGCATTCCTTTTTCCCTGTCTCGCCGTAAGCTGCTTGCCGCCGGCTCTGCGCTGGCGGCTGCATCCCTTATTCCCGGCCCGGCAAAAGCTATCGGTCGGGGATCTCAGGTCAATGTTAAAGATTTCTATCAAAACGACTGGATCGCCGCCTTTAAGCAGGCATTTGCCAGGGCGGACGTCGTACAGGTGCCGGCGGATTTAGTCTGTGACAGCATCAATACCGCGATTTTCATGCCGCAGGGGAAAACGCTACACGTTGCCGGTGGTCTCAAAGGCAACGGCAAAGGGCGTTTTGTGCTGCAGGATGGCTGCCAGATTGTGGGCGAGGGAAAAGGGCGGTTTAACAACATCACGCTGGATGTACGAGGGTCCGACTGCGCTATCAAAGGCATCGATATGAGCGGGTTTGTTAATGTCGCGCAGATCTACATTGGCGGCAAAGATAACCGCACCATGCGTAACCTGACTATTGATAACATCACGGTACACGATGCCAACTACGCGATACTGCGCCAGGGGTTTCACAACCGGATGGAGAACGTGCGCATTACCAATGGTCATTTCAGCCACCTGCAAGGGGATGCCATTGAATGGAATGTGGCGATAAACGACCATGACCTGCTGATTTCTGACCACGTTATCGACAATATCAATTGTACTAACGGAAAGATTAACTGGGGGATAGGTATTGGGCTGGCGGGCAGCACCTATAACAATAATTACCCTGAAGATCAGGCAGTAAAAAACTTCGTGGTGGCAAATATCACCGGCAGCAACTGCCGGCAGCTAGTTCATGTTGAGAATGGGAAGCATTTTCTTATTCGCAATGTAAAGGCGCGCAATATTAACCCAACCTTCAGCCGCAGCGCAGGGATCGATAACGCCAGCGTCGCGATATATGGCTGCGATAACTTCGTGATTGATAATGTCGATATGGTCAATAGTGCAGGGATGTTGATTGGTTATGGCGTGATAAAGGGGAATTATCTGTCTATCCCACAAAATTTTAAGCTTAACGATATCAAGCTTGATAATAGCGAGTTGAATAACACGCTGCGCGGCATCCAGGTATCCTCCGGTAACGCGACCTCTTTTGTGGCAATGACCAACGTCACGCTGAAGCGCGCTACGCTTGAGTTTCATAACAAACCTCAGCATCTTTTTATGCGCAATATCAATGTGATGCAGCTCTCTACGGTAGGGCCAGCGCTGAAGCTAAATTTCGACCTTCGCAAAGATGTGCGCGGGAAGTTTATGGCCAAAGATGACACGCTGCTGTCGTTGGCGAATATTCATGCAGTAAACGAAAAAGGGCAAAGCTCGGTGGATATAGATCGGGTCGATCAACTTTACATTAACAGCGAAAACCTCAATTTCGCCCTGCCGACCGCACGCAAATAATAATGCAACCCTTTTTACGACAATTCTGAGTCAACAGAAGCGTAAATAGCGGTTTTAACATATTTCGTTTGCCCGTGGACGGCGATAGCATGAACCATTCGCTTAATGAATTCATGCTGGCATCAGAGCACGAAAAGACTATAATCTTCCAACCATTTAGAGGTGGGACTAAGAATGACTAATTTAAAAGCAGTTATCCCGGTAGCCGGTTTAGGCATGCATATGCTGCCTGCGACCAAAGCTATCCCTAAGGAGATGCTGCCAATCGTTGATAAACCGATGATCCAGTATATCGTCGACGAAATTGTTGCCGCGGGTATCAAAGAAATCGTGCTGGTGACCCACTCCTCCAAGAATGCCGTTGAAAACCACTTCGACACCTCTTACGAGCTGGAAGCGCTGCTTGAACAGCGCGTAAAGCGCCAGTTGCTGGCGGAAGTCCAGTCTATCTGCCCTCCTGGCGTCACCATCATGAACGTACGTCAGGCTCAGCCGCTCGGCCTGGGGCACTCCATCCTTTGCGCTCAGCCGATCGTTGGTAATAATCCGTTTGTTGTGGTGCTGCCGGATGTTGTGCTTGACGACGCAAGCGCCGATCCTTTGCGCTACAATCTTGCTGCTATGGTTGCTCGCTTCAATGAGACTGGCCGTAGCCAGGTACTTGCTAAGCATATGCCAAACGAAGACCTGGCGGCCTACTCCGTGATAACCACCCAAGAGCCGCTGCTCAATGAAGGGCAGGTGAGCCGGATGGTTGAGTTTGTTGAAAAACCGGATCAGCCGCAAACGCTGGACTCCGATCTCGCGGCGGTGGGCCGCTACGTGCTTTCCGCTGACATTTGGCCGCTGCTTGAGAAAACCGAGCCGGGCGCGTGGGGCCGTATTCAGTTAACCGATGCTATTGCGGATTTGAATGAAACCCAGCAGGTCGAAGTGATGCAGATGACCGGTGAGAGCTACGACTGCGGTAAGAAAATGGGCTATATGCAGGCATTCGTTCAGTATGGACTGCGTAACCACAAGGAAGGTCAAAAGTTTCGCGAGAGCATTCAGAAGCTTCTCAGTTAAGAGACTGAGTGTGATTTGAGAGGTTATCACGGAAGATAATCTGCTAAACGGTGGCGTAGCGTTCGGCCTAAGACAGGGGCAGAACATTAGCCGCCGTTTTGCGTTATAAATAATCACTGAAATTGTGCTATTTCATGGTGTTACCATTTTTTGAGGGAAGTGTATAGACCTAAAATTTCCCTTGTTAATCGCGGCATGAAATATCAGAATTGCGGGGATTTATCCTAAATGTGTTCTGAAAGACCTATCGATGAGTTGTACAGTGATCTGGTAGCTGCTGAGCCAGGGGCGGTAGCGTGGCCAAAATAAAGCATTAAAAAGTTTATCCATTTAGACTAATACGTTCTGACGTTTCTTTTTCCCGCAAGGATACGACGGGAAAATAATAACTGAATAATAGAGAGACTGTTCTAGTGAAAATTCTTGTTACCGGCGGTGCCGGATTTATTGGTTCCGCAGTCGTTCGCCATATTATCAACGAAACACAAGACTCGGTTGTGAACGTTGATACATTAACCTATGCAGGAAACCTTGAATCACTGGCGACGGTAGAAAACAGCGATCGCTACTGCTTTGAACATGCAGATATCTGTGATGCAGAAAGCATGGATCGCCTCTTCCATGAACATCAGCCTGATGCCGTCATGCACCTGGCCGCTGAAAGTCATGTTGATCGCTCTATTACCGGCCCGGCAGCCTTCGTTGAAACCAACATTGTTGGGACTTATGTTCTGCTCGAGGCAGCGCGTCGTTATTGGTCTTCGCTGAACGAAGCTAAGAAATCAGCATTCCGTTTCCATCATATTTCTACTGATGAAGTTTATGGCGATCTTCCGCACCCGGATGAAGTTGCACAGGGCGAAGCATTGCCACTGTTTACTGAAACGACTGCCTACGCGCCAAGCAGCCCTTACTCCGCGTCAAAAGCTTCCAGTGACCATCTGGTTCGCGCCTGGCTGCGTACCTATGGTTTTCCAACGATTGTCACCAATTGCTCGAATAACTACGGCCCGTTCCACTTCCCTGAGAAGTTGATCCCGCTGGTAATTCTGAATGCCCTTGAAGGGAAACCGCTACCAATTTACGGCAAAGGCGATCAAATTCGCGACTGGCTGTATGTTGAAGACCACGCGCGTGCGCTTTATACCGTGGTGACGCAGGGCCAGATCGGCGAAACCTATAACATCGGCGGACATAACGAGAAGAAAAATCTCGAAGTTGTGCATACCATCTGCGATTTGTTGGATGAAATTGTGCCGAAGTCAGGTTCATACCGTGAACAAATTACCTATGTTACTGACCGTCCTGGGCATGACCGACGTTACGCGATTGACGCTGATAAAATTTCTCGTGAGCTGGGCTGGAAGCCTCAGGAAACGTTTGAGTCAGGGATCCGTAAAACGGTGCAGTGGTATCTGGATAACCAGCAGTGGGTGGAAAATGTGAAAAGCGGCGCCTACAAGAGCTGGATCGAAGAGAATTACGGTGAGCGTAAATGAATATCTTACTTTTTGGTAAGACAGGGCAGGTGGGCTGGGAACTGCAGCGCGCCCTGGCGCCATTAGGCAAAGTCACGGCTCTGGATGTTCGCTCAGAGGAATTTTGCGGTGACTTCAGTAACCCGGAAGGTATTGCCGAAACAGTGCGTCGGATTAAACCGGATGTCATTGTCAATGCCGCAGCCCACACGGCTGTAGATAAGGCAGAATCAGAACCCGAATTAGCACAGCTCCTGAACGCTACCAGCGTGGAGGCGATTGCGAAAGAAGCAGCTAAAATTGGCGCATGGGTTGTTCATTATTCAACCGATTATGTTTTCCCCGGCAACGGTGAAACACCGTGGCAAGAAACCGATGAGACCGCACCTCTGAACGTCTACGGTGAAACCAAGCGTGCTGGTGAGATAGCGCTGCAGGCACATTGCCCCAATCATTTGATCTTCAGAACCAGCTGGGTTTATGCCGGTAAAGGCAACAACTTCGCTAAAACAATGCTGCGCCTGGCAAAAGAACGCCAAGAGCTATCGGTCATAAGCGATCAGTTTGGTGCCCCAACGGGGGCCGAATTGCTTGCTGACTGCACCGCACATGCAATCCGTATAGCCATGGTTAAACCAGAAGTTGCCGGTGTATATCATCTGGTCTCAGGTGGTACCACGACGTGGCACGACTATGCTGTTCTGGTCTTAGAGGAGGCGCGTGCCGCTGGCATTACTCTGGCACTCAACAAGCTTCACGCCGTGCCAACATCATCTTATCCCACACCGGCTAAACGCCCACATAATTCAAGATTAAATACTGAGAAGTTTCAGCAAAATTTTGGCTTGGTTCTTCCAGAGTGGGAGCGTGGTGTTAAACGTATGCTCACCGAGCTTTTCACTACAACAATGATTTAATTTTAAGTTAATACCCATTTAGGTATTTGACATTCAGAGATAATGAAATGAAAACGCGTAAAGGTATTATTCTCGCAGGTGGTTCTGGGACTCGATTATATCCAGTGACAATGGCCGTAAGTAAACAGCTGTTGCCAATTTATGATAAGCCGATGATTTACTACCCGCTCTCTACGCTGATGTTGGCAGGTATTCGTGACATCTTGATTATTAGTACTCCTCAGGACACGCCGCGCTTTGAACAATTGCTAGGCAATGGCAGCCAGTGGGGACTTAACTTGCACTACAAAGTGCAGCCAAGTCCGGACGGGCTGGCGCAGGCTTTTATTCTTGGCGAAGAGTTCATCGGTAATGATGATTGTGCTTTAGTTTTGGGCGACAACATCTTTTACGGTCATGATTTACCGAAGCTAATGGATGCGGCGGTCAGCAAAGAAAGTGGGGCGACAGTATTTGCCTATCATGTTAACGATCCTGAGCGTTATGGCGTTGTGGAATTCGATAAAGCTGGAACGGCTGTTAGCCTGGAAGAAAAGCCACTAGAACCAAAAAGTAATTATGCGGTGACGGGGTTATATTTCTATGACAACAGTGTTGTTGAAATGGCTAAGAACCTCAAACCTTCCGCTCGTGGCGAACTAGAAATTACCGATATCAACCGTATCTATATGGAACAGGGGCGTCTGTCCGTTGCCATGATGGGGCGCGGGTATGCATGGTTGGATACCGGTACTCATCAGAGTCTTATTGAAGCGAGCAACTTTATTGCGACCATTGAAGAAAGACAGGGACTGAAAGTAGCTTGCCCGGAAGAGATCGCGTTTAGAAAAGGGTTTATCGATGTAGAGCAGGTTAGAAAATTAGCGGTACCACTTGCTAAAAATGCATATGGACAATACTTGCTAAAAATGATCAAAGGGTATTAATACGTGAATGTTATTAAAACAGAAATCGCTGATTTACTGATCATTGAGCCAAAAGTTTTTGGTGATAGCCGCGGGTTTTTCTTCGAAAGCTTTAACCAAACTATGTTTGATGCCGCAGTCGGGGATAAAATTAATTTCGTCCAGGACAACCACTCTAAATCCAGTAAAAATGTACTGAGAGGTTTGCATTTTCAGGAAAATCCTCATGCTCAAGGTAAGCTCGTTCGCTGCATAGCGGGTGAAGTATTTGATGTTGCAGTCGATATCCGCCGCGACTCAGAAACCTTCGGGAAATGGGTTGGAGTCATACTTTCAGCAAGCAATAAACGACAACTTTGGATACCTGAAGGGTTTGCTCACGGGTTCGTTACGCTGGAAGATAATACTGAATTTGTCTACAAAACGACGGATTTTTATCACCCTGAGTCAGAACAAAGTATTGCATGGAACGATCCAGATATTAATATCGAATGGCCGCTAATGGAGAGCCCAATCCTGTCTGCCAAAGATTTATCTGCAAAATGTTTAAGAGACTTTTTTTCCCTTTAACACATTGCTGCAAGAATACCGATCATGTTAAATGAATACTGAGGTTGATAATGAAGATTGATGTCCTGAGCCGGTTAGATCCTGATTTTTATAAATTGTCGGAGCAGGAGTTTATCATTAATAAACAACGGTCAGGTACATTATATGATCATTTTCCGTTTATCAAAAATGCGCATAAATTTTTGAATGTTGTTATTAAAAATGAATGTGAGCAAGTGGTCGGCGGGCTTATCGTCAAGTTTGAATATGATGAAAATTACTGTTTTGGAAGTATTGGGCTGGTAGTTATTACTAGTGAAGCTCGTGGTCGGGGTTATTCAAAGTTATTACTCCATGAAACAATCAAAGCATGTAAACAAAAGAAAATAGACTATTTGTTGCTTTGGACTTCATTGCATGATTTTTATGCTCAATTTGGATTTGAAGTGGATGAACCGCTTGCCTATTTAGAAGTTAATGAACAAAACGAGCTACAAGGTATCTGTGATCAGATAATTGTTGATTTTGAATCGCAGCCAACCTATACGAGTCGGCAAGGCTACTTAGAGTATAATAGAACAATCGTTCATTACTTGCATGATGGGGCAGGGTATGTTTTTGTGAGTTACAGTGGTGATGTTGCCACTGCAATAGATATCATTACAAATAATTTTTGCTCAATAAAAAAAACCAGAGTGATTATTCCTCTTCATGACCCATTGATTCGCGAATTATATCAACGACAGCCCGAGCTGACTCAGCATAATTATAATTATGAAATGTGGTTAAAGCTAAGGGCTGATGTGCATTCCAAGAAAATATTAAGTTTTTTACAACGAATTTAAGGAATAATAATGATTCCATTAGTAAAAGTCGCGATGGCACCAAAAGAAAAAATCATGCCAGCGTTGGAAGATGTACTCTATAGCGGAATGTTAGCTGAAGGCGAATATGTTTATCGTTTTGAGGATGCCTTCAAGTCTCACTTTAAAATTGAAGGCACCGTTTTAGGTATGAGTAGTGGGACAGCTGCTCTCCATACAGCATTGCTTTTGGCGGGTGTACAAGCTGGTGATGAGGTTATTACCACAAGTATGACCGCAGAACCAACAAATCTGTCTATTCTCTATGTTGGAGCAAAGCCAGTATTTGCAGATGTTATTGATACATCAGGCAACATATCGGTAGACTCTATCGAAAGCCATATTACGAATAAAACAAAAGCCATTCTTGTAGTGCATTATGCAGGCTACCCCGTTGAGCTTGAAAAAATTAGCAAGATTGCACGTAAATACAACATTCCATTAATTGAAGATTGTGCACATGCGTTGGGTTCAGAATACGGTGGAAAGACTATTGGAAACTATGGTGACTATGCTATTTATTCGCTGCAGGCGATAAAGCATATGACTACAGTTGATGGTGGTATTTTAGTTATTAAAAATCCTGAGCAAGTTACAGCGGCAAAGAAAATCCGCTGGTTTGGCATGGAGAAAGGAGTAGACAGAACCAAAGTCGATATTACTTCGCCTGGGTTCAAATATAACATGAGTAATGTGACGGGCGCTATCGGGCTTGTGCAATTAGATTATATTGATAGTATTATTAATATTCACAAGAGCAATGGCAGATATTATGATGCTCAGTTGAAGGATGTTTCCGGTGTAACAACGGGTTCTTTTGATTGTGAGGCAAGCCCTAGTTATTGGTTATACACTTTAGTGAGTGAGGACTGGGAAGATATTCAGAAGAAACTCACTGAGAAAGGTGTGATGGCTTCGAAGCTGCATCGTCCCAATCATTATCATACCATTTTCACCTATCCTGAAAACAAACTGCCAGGGCTCGACTCTTTCTATGGCAATCTGTTGCATATTCCTTGTGGCTGGTGGGTTACTGAAGAGCAGCGTGAGATGATCGTTGAAACCATTGCTCGAGGTTAGCATGTTCAAATATCCACTTTTTAAAACATATTACTCATCACAACTGGATTCTGTTATTTCTTCTGTCCTGCAATCAGGTGCAGTCGCATCCGGGAAATATATCAAAGAGTTCGAAAATGGACTTGGTGATTTACTCGGTGAGCAGTTTGTTGTTTCAACAAGTAACATGAGTGCTGCCATGTACATCGCACTTTATTTGTCTGGAGTAGGTAAAGGCGATGAAGTACTGACTACGGCATTCACCTGTATGTCGTCCAACTCTCCAATAAATAATATAGGCGCTATACCTGTATGGGTCGATTTATTTCCAGGCAGTTTTCATATGGATCCTGCACTGTTGGAGAGAGCGATCACAGAGAAAACAAAGGCAGTAATTTTATATCATACCGCAGGTTACCCCGCGAATAGCAAAGCCATCTCAGAGATCTGTAAACGTCACGGTATTACATTAATTGAGGATTGCAACAATGCTTTTCTTTCTTCAAATCGTGATGGTCTAAGCGGGTCATATGGTGATTTTAGCATCCACTCGTTTTATCCAAATCGTTTAATTAATACAATCGAGGGTGGTGCTTTGATTTGTAAGCACCAGGATGATTACGAGCGAGCATTGAAGCTTCGTCGTTTTGGGGTAGACTCCGCTACATTTCGTAATGCTATTGGTGAAATTAATCCGCAGTCTAATATTGCCGAAATTGGCTGGTCGATGAATCTGCCAAATCTGAATTGTGCAATGGGGAGTGTCCAGCTAAGTGATGTAAATGATAGACTTGCTGCGATTCAAAGCAATGCCAGTTGCATTGATTCATATCTGGATCAGATGCAAGGGGTTACAAGGCCGCAGTTGCAGGAGAAGGATGAACCGGCGTATTGGGTTTATTTATTGCAAGTTGAACAACGGGATTTGTTCATTAAAAAGCTTAAAGAAGCGGGTGTTCATGCATCATCACTGCATCATCGAAATGATATTTACAGTGGGTTTAATGCGAAGGCATCTTCACTTCCGGTAACAGACGAAGTCCAAAGTACAATCCTTGCGTTGCCTGTTGGTTGGTGGCTTACTAAAAACGACATCATCACCATGATGGACATTTTTAGCAAAGTAAAAGAAAAATTAGATGATTAACTCAACTTCTTTGCTCAATAAAGATTTTAGAAAGCTATTTGACTTATTTTCACTGTTGTCAGGGAAAGTTGGCAACATACTTGTCGGCGTTTTTTTTCTTCCTTTATATGCAAAGTATTTACAGCCAGAAGTATTTAGCATCGTTACGATTGTCTTTTCTTTACAGGCTCTCGCAACAATGCTTGACTTCGGCATGTCGATCATCGTTTCACGTGAAACAGCTATTCATTATAAAAAAGAGCTTATTAAGCTACCTGTATTGAAAGATGCAGAGCGCATAATAACGCTTCTATATGTTTTTGTAACAGTATTGATTTTTATGGTATTTTGGATTAGTAATGAAAAAGCTTTCCAGCTTTCATTATTTAACATCTGTCTTATCATTCTTACGGTTATTTTAGCAGTGCTGCAAAATGTTTATTACAATGTTTTGCTAACAGCCCGGAAATTTATTTTTTCAAGCTGGTTACAAATTTTCTTTGTTTTATTGCGGGGGGGGGGGACATTCCTCGGCGTTGTGTATTACCCTGCCAGCATAGAAGCGTTCTTATTTATACAAGTTGGTTTGCTGTTACTTCAGGCACTTGTTTTCAGGTTTTTTTGCTATTCTCAGGTTTATGATTTCAGAGGGAAATGCAGTTTCAGAACATTGTATTTGATGTTTTGCCAGGGGAAAAAACTCGTTCTATATAGCATAGCTGGCGCTACAGTATTGCAGCTTGACAAGATTATTGTGGCGCACCAGCATAGTCCGGCAGTTTCAGCACCATATTTTCTTGCAAGTACCTTTTGTATGCTACCAATTACGGTGATGGCGACACCGGTTATGCAGTTTTTTCAGCCCAGAGTTATTAATCAACTAAACACTCCGAGTGCTGATATTGGAAATATTCTAAAAAAATATACTTTGGCATTAAACGCGATTGTGATATTACCGACCATTTTTATATGGTTGATAATTCCTGTCGTGATTAAATTCTGGCTTCACAGTAGCGAGTATGTAGACAATGTAGTCTTTTACGCTACAATTCTTTTACCCGGCATTGCAATAGGTGCTCTTGGTTATATTCCTTATGTTTTATTAGTAGGCGTTGGCGATTTTAAGTTTCAGGCAGGCACGTCATTCATTCTTACTCTTATTACTTTAATGTTTGTTTATTATTTTTCGTCTCTAGGCGATATTAAAGCAATTTGTATAACTTATTTTATTTACCACACGCTTTCAACAACTGTATTTTGGGGGAGATGTATCTCACTTAAATTGATTAAACACCATGCAGTTGTAAACGCAAAAATAACAATAGCAGGTATTTCTTTCATGGCGGCCTGCTGTGGGATTATGAGTCTATTGCGATAAATATTGTTTCATATGTCTAAAAGTGAGTTGAAATAGTTATGTTTAAAGATAAAAAACTGATGATAACTGGTGGTACAGGGTCCTTTGGTAATACGGTGCTGAACCGCTTTTTAAATACTGATGTTAAAGAAATTATTGTCTTTAGCCGAGATGAAAAAAAACAAGAAGATATGCGTATCGCGTTGAATAATCCAAAAATTAAGTTCTATATTGGTGATACGCGTTGCTATGATTCTATCAGCCAGGCAATGAAGGGGGTGGATTATGTTTTCCACGCTGCGGCTTTAAAACAGGTTCCCTCGTGTGAGTTTTATCCGATGGAAGCCGTTAAGACCAACGTCATTGGTACTGAAAACGTCCTGAATGCGGCGATTCAAAATAATGTTAAAAAAGTCGTTTTGTTAAGTACCGATAAAGCTGTATATCCAATTAATGCTATGGGTATTTCGAAGGCAATGGCTGAGAAAGTACTCGTTGCAAAATCAAGAACTATTGGTGAAGATGGACCCATTATGTGCGCCACCCGTTACGGCAACGTTATGGCCTCCAGGGGTTCAGTTATTCCATTGTTTATTGAAAAAATTAAAACTTCAATGCCAATGACAATTACCGATCCGAAGATGACTCGTTTCCTTATGTCCCTTGAGGATTCTGTGGACTTGGTTTTACATGCATTTAAAAATGGCCAGCAGGGTGATATTTTTGTGCAGAAAGCACCAGCCAGTACCGTTGAAGATTTGGCAACAGCAATTGGCGAACTGCTGAAATTACCTTATAACACTAAAATTATTGGCACTCGTCACGGTGAAAAACTCTACGAAACACTTGTTTCACGTGAGGAGATGGCTAAAGCAGAAGATATGGGTAAATATTATCGAGTGCCGGCAGATAACCGTGATCTGAACTACGATAAGTTTATCATCGATGGGAAACCAGAAGCCAACAATGTTGATGATTATACTTCTCATAATACAGAGCGTTTAAATGTTGAAGAAATTAAGGAGCTCTTACTCACGCTGAAGTATGTACAGGAAGAAATCTCAAATTAATGTTTCCAGAGCTTGTGGCCTATTCAGGCCATAAGCAAAATTATAATTATCGGAACATACTATGCTTTATGTATTAATCCCGTCAAAAAATAACGCAGAAACACTTCTGACTCAGATAAAAATACTCAGTGAGGTTTTTTCTTCTGAGGTAAATATAAAGATTATTGTTCTAGATAACTCTTTACATATTAATCATGATGTCGCTAGTATTTGTAAAGCATCTGATTGGATTTATGATAATGACGATAGGCAAATTTCAGTTTCTGCTAACTTCAATCGTGGTATCAACTATGTGAAAAACAAAGCGGGCTACTCTACCTTTATTGGTGATGATGATTTTATCACGCCTGCAGCGTTGGATATATGCACTCAGTTGAAAGCTAAAAACATAGATGTGTTTCGACCGCTGTTCGAAAATCTTGTGTATTGGAATGGATTTAAATCACGGCGTGGTTCAGTAATATGTGACTTTGAAGTAAGAAAAAATAATCGGTTAGTCCAGGCAACTCATGCAATTATAAAGAAAAAAATTTTTAAAGGCATCAATAAATTTGATGGGCCACAGTTTAATATCATACCTTCTTTCTACCATTGTATTTTTTCGAACTCTATTGTTGAAGATTTTGATTTTGGTCCGTTTGCGCCGGATTCTTACTCTGCCGGCTATCTACAACAGCATAAGATAAGTTTTTATTCTGAAATAAGTAACGCAATAATCCCTGGCTCTGCGCCAAGAAGTGCAAGTGCCTACACAGCAATAAAAGATGGTCATGATTCCTTTGCTTCTCATGCGCATACTAATGCCTATTTAGATGACGAGACATTATCAGAGGTAGCAACGTTATCTTATCGCTCTGATTACATCTGGTATTTGTCTTTCTTGGCAGGTGAGAAGCAATATCTGATGGCGAAACAATTTACTAAAAGTGATGTTGAAGGCATATCTGGTTATCATGTGAGCAACATTCTTAAAAAATATAAAAGAATGCTCTCATTGATTAGTGCAGCAACGATAACAGTCAAAAAACACGCCAAAAGTGGTTTCACCGATTTTTTAAAAAATGGCTGAGCCGTGATGATATATATAATTGGATATGTTTACTCCATTCTTTCCCTGCTGTTTTTCAGGAATATATTAAAACCCAGCAGGCTCTATTTTTTAATTACAGCAATTCCACTGGCAATAGTATTGCTGCGTGGGCATACAGGGACTGATACACAATCTTATATTGATATAATCGGTCTCATTGAACATGGCGTTGATGCTTCGGTTGAAATCGGCTTTTATATTGCAACTGAATTCCTTTTAATGTTTACAAGTGATGGGCTGATTATTACAAAGATTCTTTCTTTGTTAATGCTCATCAACTTTGGATTATTTTTTGGGAATAGTAAGGAACGTGTATTTGTTTATACATTACTGATTGTTCCATTATTCTTTTTTGATATGTACATGAATGGATTGAGGTATGGAATAGCTTACTCATTCGCACTTTTAGCTTACGATCAACAGCAGAAGAAAAACAATATAAAGTTCTTGCTATTGGTCGCACTTGCCATATCGTTTCATATATCATCGATTGTTGTCATAGCTTTAATGTTTATCAATTATCTACGATATTTAAATACAAAAGCCTTGGTTGTTATTGCTGCTATTGCTGGTTTGTTTATTTATTTCTTTAAGGATAGGGTTCTTTTAAAACTAGCCCAATATTCCACCATTGAGTCTCCTGGTGCTCTTTCTGGTGTGATGCCATTATTAATATTTATACTAACTGTCGGGTTGGTTGTTGTCTCCGCAAGGAAGCAGCCTGCCTTTTTCTTTGTGGCTTTGCTCTGTGGTGCTGAGCTTCTGTCGTTTATAATGTCGCGTTATACTTATATGGGGATGAGAATTCAGTTTGTAGTGATTCTTGTCTTGTTTTGCAAATTACCGGAGCTTATATATTTTAGATTGCAGGCAGTTCTGGTGCTCTTCTTTATAAGTTTACTGTGTTTTACTGGAAGATACCGTAATATGGCTGATGAGTATGGAAACGGCCCGTCTCCATTTATGCCATACCATTATTATTGGGATGCCAGTTAGCATTGTTGTACTGAAAACACAGGAGTCGTTTGTGATGAATAATTCATTCACAATTATTGTTCCGCTATACAATTCGGCCCTTTTCCTTGAGCGCTGTATTAAGAGTTTACAGAACCAAAACTATAATAACTTTGAGGTTGTTTTGGTTGATGATGGCTCTCAGGATGAGACATTTGCTCTTTGTCAGGGATATGAAAAAAAAGATTCACGTTTTAATGCTTACACTAAAAACAATGAAGGGCAGGGGGTTGCTAGAAACTTTGGATTAGCTAAGGCTAAAAATGATTTTATACTTTATGTTGATAGTGATGATTTCATTGAAAGTGATGCATTGAAAAATATTAATGAAGCCATTAATAGTACACCGGATTGTGATTTTGTGAATTTCCTCATTGATTTTGTTGATGAAAATAATCGGCCACGACATCAGTCTGCTCGATATAGTCTGCCAACAATGTCAGGAGATGATATTTTTATATCAGCCATGTTAGATAGGGATATACTTTCTTCACCCTGCAATAAAGCATACCGCAGATGTTTTTTATTGAACAACAAGATCGAGTTCCCTTCGTTGAGAAAAAACGAAGACATTATATACTCAAGAATAATTGGTTATTATTCAAAGAAAACAACTTTTATTAATAAAACATTGTACCATGCATTGATACGCAGCGGCAGCACATCAAGGAATATCACTTCTGATAATTTAAAAGATAGCCTGTTAACCATAGATAAGTTAAAATTTTTCATGCAGGAAAAAGATATTTTCGATCAGTATGAAATTGTTTTTAACGCATTTGTTGTTCGACACTTAACGTACCTTCTCATCATTATTTCGTTTTGTTCTGATGATTATAATGGTTTTAAGCGAAAAGTAGATTTAACAACAGATATAGGTTTGAAGAATTATTTAAAAAATAAAAAGGTTATTAGTCTTTTAAGTATTAAACAGAAAATAATGGCGTTATTATGCCGTGTGCCATTGGTTCTTTTTAGTATGGCGAAATTATCTACGAAATTAGGCTTATATAACCCTGGTAGATAAAATTGTTCCATAAGAGAGTAAAGGGATAAAAATGAGGGTTTTCTTATCTGTTGTTTCGCATAAACATGCGTCTTTAATCACGGAATTGGATTGCTTGTCAATTCTTGCGAAGCACTTTGTGGTCGTATTGAAAAATAATTATGAGGGCGAGGCTCAGTTGTTACAGCGTTATTGTGAACAACATAACATTCATCTTATAAATGACGCGTACGGTTGTGGTTTCGGTAAAAATAACAATATAGTTTTTAAGTATTGTGAAGAGCAATTTAATATTGCAGATGATGATTTTTTCATTACATTCAATCCTGATGTGGTCGCCTCGCCAGAGGATATACAGCAACTGATTGATTGCATGAGTAATAATTCGATTCCATTTGCCGCGATCTCTTTGTACAAAAACAACGAAAGAACGATTCGTGATTTTTCCATTCGTAAATTCCCAACTTTCACCACGTTTGCGAAGTCGTTTATGGGATTGGGGAATAATTCGCTAATAAAAGAATGCCTTGATGTTTCTAAAGTTGATTGGGCTGCCGGTTCTTTTTTAGCATTTAGAACTGATGTTTATAAAAAGCTCCGTGGTTTTGATGAAAAATTCTTCATGTATTGCGAAGATATTGATATTTGCTATCGTGCTAATAAGCAAGGTTATGGCTTAACATATTTGCCGACAATCAGTGCAGTACATCTAGCAAAACATCAAAATCGTAAGATTTTTAGTAAACATTTTTATTGGCATATAAAAAGTGCTTTGATGTTTCTGCTATTGAGCAAAGCGGGTATCAGAACGAAATCAATCCTATAGGCAATAGCTATTATTATTAGGTTTCTACCCAGACTAAATATGTGGAATATGAAAGTTATGTGCGATTAAGGCATCTTCCACTATCTGTAAGTCTTAAACATGAGTTAACATCATAGCCACATTTGAAGCCGCGTGTAGGGCGCGGTGAGCACACCTGACAGGAGTATGTAATGTCCAAGCAGCAGATCGGCGTTGTTGGTATGGCCGTGATGGGGCGCAACCTGGCGCTGAACATCGAAAGCCGTGGTTATACCGTTTCCGTATTCAACCGCTCCCGTGAGAAGACTGAAGAAGTCGTCGCCGAGAACCCAGGCAAGAAGCTGGTTCCTTACTATACCGTAAAAGAGTTCGTTGAGTCTCTCGAAACGCCGCGTCGAATCCTGTTAATGGTGCAAGCGGGTGCGGGCACTGATGCCGCTATCGACTCCCTGAAGCCGTATCTCGATAAAGGCGACATCATCATTGATGGCGGTAATACCTTCTTCCAGGACACGATTCGTCGTAACCGTGACCTGTCTGCCGAAGGCTTCAACTTCATCGGTACCGGCGTTTCCGGCGGTGAAGAGGGCGCGCTGAAAGGCCCATCCATCATGCCTGGCGGCCAGAAAGACGCTTACGAGCTGGTTGCGCCTATCCTGACCAAGATTGCCGCAGTTGCTGAAGACGGCGAACCTTGTGTGACTTATATCGGGCCTGATGGTGCCGGTCACTACGTGAAGATGGTGCATAACGGCATCGAATACGGTGACATGCAGCTGATTGCAGAAGCCTATTCTCTGCTGAAGCATGGTCTGAACCTGTCTAATGAAGAGCTGGCCGAAACGTTCACCGAATGGAACAAAGGCGAGCTGAGCAGCTACCTTATCGACATCACCAAGGATATCTTCACCAAAAAAGATGATGAAGGTAAATACCTGGTCGATGTGATTCTGGACGAGGCGGCAAACAAAGGTACCGGTAAATGGACCAGCCAGAGCTCTCTGGATCTTGGTGAGCCACTGTCTCTGATTACAGAATCCGTGTTTGCACGTTATATCTCCTCTCTGAAAGAGCAGCGTGTTGCGGCATCAAAAGTGCTGAGTGGCCCGCAGGCTAAGCCATTCTCCGGCGACAAAGCAGAGTTCAGCGAAAAAGTTCGTCGTGCTCTTTACCTGGGCAAAATCGTTTCTTATGCTCAGGGCTTCTCCCAGCTGCGTGCCGCATCTGAAGAGAACAACTGGGATCTGAACTACGGTGAGATCGCGAAGATTTTCCGCGCGGGCTGTATCATTCGTGCCCAGTTCCTGCAGAAAATCACGGATGCTTATGCTGAGAACCCGACTATTGCTAACCTGCTGTTGGCGCCTTACTTCAAAAAGATTGCCGACGATTACCAGCAGGCGCTGCGTGATGTGATTTCTTACGCGGTACAGAACGGTATTCCAACGCCAACCTTCTCCGCGGCAATCGCCTACTATGACAGCTACCGTGCTGCGGTACTGCCGGCTAACCTGATTCAGGCTCAGCGCGATTACTTTGGGGCGCATACCTATAAGCGCACAGACAAAGACGGTGTCTTCCACACCGAGTGGCTTGACTAAAATTCTTTTCGCTTTAAATAAAAGGCCCTTTAAGGGCCTTTTTTTACATGTGTTAACTGGTGAATTATTGAACAACTTATTTATACGGCTTGTTTATTCCAGAGTCAGGTTGATTTTCAGCAAATTCTCATCTTCTGCTTACAAATCATTGAGGTTTTTTGACCATTCTCTCTCTATACTATAAAGCAGTTGAATATATGTCGTTGTTCTCACTCTTTTTTCAAAGGTTACCATGAATCGAACTGACTCAAATGTGACGACAGATCACACTAATAATAAAGAAGAACAAATTGATTTGATTGATATTTTTCTTCAGCTGTGGCGTGGTAAAATCGCGATCGTTGCAGTGATGGTTTTAGCCATCCTGCTCGCCGTTGTTTATCTGACCGTTGCCAAAGAAAAATGGACTTCCTCGGCGATCGTAACGCTGCCGGATTCGGGGCAGATTGCTAACTACAGTAACGCGATGGATATACTGTATAGTCAGACGCCAGGTAATACGCCATCGAATGTTGAAGTACAACAGCGCTTCTTTGGCCGTTTTAACTCAGCCATTTCTGCACTTTCTGGCCAGCTTGAAAATCAGGATAAGCCTGAAAAGTTAATCATAGAACCAGCAACTAAAGACCAGCCTTTGCCGCTTAAAATTAGCTATCAAAGCACTACGGCACAGCAAGCCCAGAAAACGCTCAATACTTATCTCCAGCAAATTAATAAGCGAATTGTTACCGAGTTGGATAGCGATCTCAAAACGTCTGTTGATGAAAGAATCAACGACCTGAAAGATCAGCTGATGACAAAAGAAAAAGTGGCAAAAGAGAAGCAGCAAAAACGCCTGGATGAGCTAAATCAAGCGCTGGTTGTCGCTCAGCAGTCCAATATTACAAAACCCGTGGTTTCACAAGCGGAAACCTTATCTGAAGATACGCTGTTTGTATTGGGGAGTGAGGCACTTTCTTCAATGATCAAAAATGAAGCTTCCCGTCCTCTGCCGCTGGATAACTCTTACTTTAACGCCCGCCAGGCGTTGTTGGCCGTCAGCGAACTGAAGTCGACGCCGGAAACGACGTATGCGTTTCGTTATATCATGAAGCCGACTTTGCCGGTGCGTAAAGACAGCCCGAAAAAAGGTCTGACGCTCGTGTTGGCTGCCTTGCTGGGTATTATTGTAGGTTCAGGTTATGTCCTGGGACGTAACGCGCTGCGTAACTATAAACCAGCTGCGTAAACCTGCAAAAAAACAAAAGGCCGCGTTAGCGGCCTGAGACTGCTGACAAAGTTCATTGTTCTAAAAAAGCCCGAACCCAGGTCTAATAAAAGCAATGAATAATGTTCTCTGGTTTGCCCCAAACAGTCGAAAACCACGTTTTTCGGCTGTTTGTCATCAATCTGAGGCCGCATTAGCGGCCTTTTTTACGTCCGTTCCCGGGCTTATTTATGCCGCGCCCGTAAGTTCTCTATCACCGCACTCAAGTCCAAATCCTGATCCTGCAGCAGCACCAGCAGGTGATACATCAAGTCAGAAGCTTCGTTGGTCAGCTCGTGACGATCGTTCACGGTTGCGGCCAGCGCGGTTTCCACGCCTTCTTCACCCACTTTCTGGGCAATACGCTTGGTCCCGCTGGCATACAGTTTCGCAGTGTAAGAGCTTGCCGGATCGGCTGTTTTGCGTGAAGCCAGCAGCTGTTCCAGCTCGAACAGGAAATGCCAGTCGTGATGCGCTTCGCCGAAGCAGCTTGAGGTGCCGAGGTGGCAGGTTGGGCCGATGGGGTTCACCAGGATCAGCAGCGTGTCGTTATCGCAGTCTGGCGCAATACGCACCACGTTCAGGAAATGGCCTGACGTTTCCCCTTTAGTCCACAGGCGCTGTTTGGTGCGCGAGAAGAAGGTCACTTTGCCGCTTTCCAGAGTTTTCGCCAGCGCGTCCTGGTTCATATAGCCGAGCATCAGGACTTCGCCGGACACCGCGTGTTGAACGATAACCGGCATCAGGCCATCGGTTTTTTCCCAGTCCAGCTGGGCTAGCTGTTGTTCTGTTAACACACTCGAATCTCCACACCTTGCTGAACCAGAAACGCCTTCAGCTCGCCAATATTGATAATTTGCTTATGGAACACGGAAGCCGCCAGAGCACCGTCAACGTCCGCATCGCGGAAAGCCTCATGGAAGTGTTCCATGGTGCCCGCGCCGCCGGAGGCGATGAGCGGCACGTGGCAGACTTCACGCACTTTCTTCAGTTGGGCCAGGTCGTAGCCGTTGCGCACGCCGTCCTGGTTCATCATATTCAGGACGATTTCCCCGGCGCCGCGCTTCTGCACTTCCTGCACCCAGTCCTGGGTTTCCCACTGTGTTACGCGCGTGCGGCTTTCGTCGCCGGTGTACTGGTTAACGTGGTATTTGCCGGTTTCAGCGTCAAACCAGGTGTCAATGCCGACCACGATGCACTGCACGCCAAAGCGATCCGCCAGGCGAGTGATAAGCTCAGGATCGGCCAGAGCAGGGGAGTTAATGGAAATCTTATCCGCCCCGAACGACAGGATCTGCGCGGCATCCTCAACGGACTTGATCCCGCCCGCCACGCAGAAAGGAATATCGATAACTTCCGCCACGCGGGTCACCCAGCTTTTGTCTACCACGCGGCCATCGCTCGAGGCGGTGATATCGTAGAAGACCAGCTCGTCTGCGCCTTCCCGGGCATAGCGCTGCGCCAGCGGCACGATGTCACCGATGATTTCGTGATTACGGAACTGAACGCCTTTGACAACCTGGCCGTCACGCACGTCCAGGCAAGGGATTATCCGTTTTGCCAGCATGAAATGGCCTCCTTCACGTTGAATTTACCTTCCAGAAGCGCGCGCCCAACAATCACCCCTTTCACGCCGCTGCCGCGCAGGGCGGCAATATCTTCAAGCCCGCCAATGCCGCCGGAGGCCTGAAACGCCACCTGAGGGAAACGCGCACAGACTTCCTGATAAAGCTCAACGTTTGAGCCTGCCAGCGTGCCGTCGCGCGAAATATCGGTGCAAAGTACATGCTTGAGCCCGAACGGCAGAAACAGTTCAACAAGCTGCTCCAGCGTGGTGCCGGAAGTTTCCTGCCAGCCGCTCACCGCCACCTGTTTGTTGCCTTGGGCATCAATACGCACGTCCAGCGCCAGCACTAAAGCATCGGCGCCAAAACGTTTAAACCAGCTCTGCACCCGCTCAGGGGATTTCACCGCGGTGGAGCCGACGACCACGCGAGCCGCACCGGCTTCCAGCAGGGCTTCAACGTCCTGCTCGGTGCGAACGCCGCCGCCAACCTGAACCGGCACGCTGACGCCTGCCAGCAGCTTTTGCAGCAGCGGGATTTGGCGAGCCGCCGGATCTTTGGCGCCGGTCAGGTCGACAAGGTGCAGCACTTCCGCGCCCTGCGACTGATAATCCTGTAAACGCGGCAGCGGGTCACTGCCGTAGTCGCGCTGCTGGCCGTAATCTCCCTGATGGAGACGCACCACTTTGCCGTCAATTAAATCAAGTGCCGGGATTATCATGACCTACATCTCCAGAAAGTTTTTCAGCAGCTGAGAGCCAGCCGCGCCGGAACGCTCAGGGTGGAACTGAACGCCCCAGAAGTTATCCTTTTGTACCGCCGCGGTGAAAGCTTCGCCGTAGTTTGCCTGGGCGATTGTATTTTCGCAGACCGGCATCGCGTAGCTGTGGACGAAGTAGAAGTACGCCCCGTCGTCAATGCCGCGGAACAGGCGGTCGCCTGCTTTCGGGTAAACCCGGTTCCAGCCCATGTGCGGCAGCGGCAGGCCAAAGTCTTTCATCTGCAACACCGGCTGCTCGATAATGCCCAGCATCTCAACGCCGTGACTTTCGTCGCTGCGGCTGCCGAGGAGCTGCATACCGAGGCAAATGCCCAGCACGGGTTGAGTACAGGCTTTGATCAGCTCCACCAGATCGCGTTCGATGATCTGGTTCATGGCCGCCTGCGCGGTGCCTACGCCCGGCAGAAAAAGTTTATCTGCACGCAGCACCACATCCGGGTCACGGCTCACCTGCGGCTCATAGCCGTGGCGCTGAATGGCAGATTTCACCGAATGCAGGTTGGCGCAGCCCGTATCGAGGATCACCACGTTCATCACAGCACTCCTTTCGAGGAGGGGAGCGTATTGCCCTCGACGCGAATCGCCTGGCGCAGGGTGCGGCCAAAGACTTTGAACAGGCTCTCCACGCGGTGGTGATCGTTCTTGCCTTTGGTTTTCAGGTGCAGCGTCACGCCCATGGTGTAAGAGAGCGAGCGGAAGAAGTGCTCCACCATCTCGGTGCTGAGATCGCCTACGCGCTGGTAGTTGAACTCGGCTTTGTATTCGAGGTGCGGGCGGCCGGAGATATCCAGCGCGCAGCGGGCCAGGCATTCGTCCATCGGCAGCACAAAGCCAAAACGAGTGATGCCGCGTTTGTCGCCCAGCGCCAGCTTAAGCGCTTCACCCAGCGCCAGACCGGTATCTTCGACGGTGTGGTGATCGTCGATGTACAGATCGCCTTTCACCGCGATCTCCATGCGGAAGCCGCCGTGAGTGCAGATCTGATCCAGCATGTGGTCAAAGAAACCGACGCCGGTGGCGATCTTGCTGCCGCCTTCGCGATCCAGCCAGACTTTGACGTCAATCTGCGTCTCTTTGGTGTTGCGTTCTACGTGAGCGTAACGGTCGCGCCTGGTCAGCTTCTCGGCAATTTGCTTCCAGTCCAGGCCGTCGCTGTTATAGCGCAGCCCCTGAATGCCCATGTTTTCAGCAAGCTCGATGTCCGTCGCGCGGTCGCCAATCACGTAGCTGTTGGCTTTATCCAGCGCGCCTTCCTGCAAATACCCGGTCACCAGCGCCAGCTTCGGCTTGCGGCAATCGCAGTTGTCCGCAGGCAGGTGAGGGCAAATCAGCACGTCATCGAAAATGATGTCCTGCGAGGTCAGCACCTGCATCATCAGATTGTGCGGGCCGTCGAAATCGGCCTGTGGGAAGCTGGCGGTGCCCAGTCCGTCCTGATTGGTGATCATCACCAGGCGGTAACCCGCCTTTTGCAGCTGCAGCAGAGCCGGGATCACCGCAGGCTCAAAGGCGAGTTTCTCCATGCGGTCGACCTGGTAATCACTCGGTGGCTCGGAAATCAGGGTCCCGTCGCGGTCGATAAAAAGTACTTTCTGGCTCATTTGCTCTCCGTGGCCTGCAGGCCGGGTTGCTGACGCAGCGCATCGATAGCGCGCTGGCACTCTTCGCGCGTGCCGATGCTGATGCGCAGGCAGCCGCTTAACGTCGGTTGTTTATTCTGGTCACGTAAGATAATGCCCTGATCCCACAGCGATTTAAAGACCGCGCTGGAAGCGGTAATTCTGGCGATCACGTAGTTGGTTTCGCTGTCGAAAACCTGCTCAACGCAAGGGACGCTTTTCAGCTCACCGATCAGGTACTGACGATTAAGCAGCACTTCGGCCACGCGCTCGCGCATCGCGTTAATGCCCTGCGGGCTAAGCGCCTGGGCGGCGATGTCGGCCACTGGCGTAGAAAGGGGGTAAGGGGCGATGACTTTTAGCAGCAGATTAATAACTTCTTCATTCGCCAGCGTAAAGCCGCAGCGCAGGCCCGCCAGCGCAAACGCTTTAGAGAGCGTACGCAGCACGACCAGGTTTGGGTATTCTTTCAGCCAGCCTGCCAGCGTCGCCTGTGGGCAGAATTCGATATACGCTTCGTCGGCAACCACCAGCGCTTTGCCTCGGGTCATCTCCAGCAGCACGCGCAGATCCTGCGGATTAATCAGCTGGCCGGTCGGGTTATTCGGGCTGCAAACATAAACGACTTTTACGCCGTCGAGGTTTTCCGCAATCGCCGGCAGGTCAAGCTGCCAGTTATCCAGCGTGGCAACGGTGCGGCACTCCACGCCGAAGGTTTCGGCGCTGACGGTGTACATGCCGTAGGTTGGAGGGCAATAGAGAATGGCGTCTTTGCCCGGTTCGCAAAACGCGCGAATCAGCAGTTCAATGCCTTCATCCGCGCCACGGCTCACCAAAACCTGCTCAGGCTTCACGCCCGCGTAGCTGGCATAGTTGGCGATGACCTGCTTTGGCTGGCACTCCGGGTAGCGGTTCAGCGTCTGCGCGGTTAACTGAAATTCTACCGGCGTCGGGTATTCGTTGGCGTTCAGCCACACGTCGCCGTTGCCGCCCAGGCGGCGGGCGGACTGATAAGGGGTCAGGGCGCGAACGTTGGCGCGGGCTAACTCTTCGATGCTCATGCTTGCTCCTTAAGGGCGGCGACGCGTAGGGTTACGGCGTTTTTGTGGGCGGTAAGCTGCTCGGCGGCGGCCAGGGTCTCAATGGTTTTCGCCAGCGAGGCAAAACCTTGAGGAGAAAGTTCCTGCACGGTCATACGCTTCTGGAAGTCCGCCAGCCCAAGGCTTGAGCAGGTGGCGGTGTAACCGTAGGTCGGCAGCACGTGATTCGTCCCGGAGGCATAATCGCCCGCGGACTCCGGCGACCAGTCGCCAAGGAACACCGAACCTGCGCTGGTAATGTCGTCTACCAGCTCACGGGCGTTGCGCGTCTGGATGATCAGGTGCTCAGGGCCGTATTGGTTTGATATCTCGATACATTGCGCTAAATCACGGGCGATAATCAAACGGCTGCTTTCCAGCGCCTTGCGGGCGGTTTCTGCGCGAGGCAGGGCAGCCAGCTGGCGCTCAACGGCCTCGGCAACGGCCTGAGCCATGGCGCTGTCCGGGGTCAGCAAGATCACCTGAGAATCCGGGCCGTGTTCCGCCTGAGAAAGCAGGTCGGAGGCTACGAAGTCGGGCGTTGCGCCGCTGTCTGCAATCACCAGCACTTCAGACGGGCCTGCGGGCATATCGATGGCCGCGCCATCGAGACGCTGGCTGACCTGGCGCTTCGCTTCGGTGACGAAGGCGTTGCCGGGGCCAAATATTTTGTCCACTTTCGGAATGCTTTCCGTGCCCAGTGCCAGGGCGGCAATGGCCTGCGCACCGCCTACCTGAAACACTTCCTGCACGCCGCAAAGCTGCGCGGCATATAGAATTTCGTCGGCAATCGGCGGCGGTGAGCAAAGCACCACTTTTTTACAGCCCGCGATGCGGGCCGGTGTTGCCAGCATCAGCACGGTGGAGAACAGCGGGGCGGAGCCGCCGGGAATATACAGGCCAACGGAAGCGACCGGGCGGGTGACCTGCTGGCAGCGCACGCCGGGCATGGTTTCCACGTCAACCGGAGCAAGCTGCTGTGCAAGATGGAACTTCTCTATGTTCGCGACGGCCACGGCCATCGCCTCTTTAATTTCACTGCCAAGTCTTGCCACGGCTTCATCGATTTGCTGCTGAGTGACCCGTAACTG
The DNA here is from genome assembly GCF_036500665.1 of Cedecea sp. NCBI lineage: Bacteria > Pseudomonadati > Pseudomonadota > Gammaproteobacteria > Enterobacterales > Enterobacteriaceae > Cedecea > Cedecea sp. The sequence goes on along the minus strand of NZ_DASYBS010000097.1, from coordinate 18,250 downwards.
CTTCACTTCAGTTTTATCGAACTTCGCGCTGTATTCACGCAGGGCGTCATCGCCGCTGCGTTTAACGTTATCAAGGATCTCTGCCACGGTGCGGGTAATGCTGTCCGAAGCGGAGATGGCCGGGCGCATCAGCAGCGCACGGCGAGCGGCTTCGTCGCAGTCGTTCCAGTTAATCAGCGTGTTGAAGTTACTCATCACATCACTCCATCATCTTCTCAATTGGCAGTACCAGAATGGAGCTGGCACCCAGCGCTTTCAGCTTCTCCATGGTTTCCCAGAACAGCGTCTCGCTGCTGACCATGTGCATCGCCACGCGCTGCTGGTCGCCGGCCAGCGGCAAAATAGTTGGGCGCTCGGCTCCCGGCAGCAGGGCAATCACTTCATCCAGACGCTCGGTTGGGGCGTGCATCATGATGTATTTGGACTCGCGGGCCTGAATCACGCCCTGGATACGGGTTAGCAGCTTGTCGATCAGCTGCTGCTTGGCTGCCGGCATTTCGCCATCGCGCTGGATCAGGCAGGCTTTGGAACGATAGATAACTTCGACTTCGCGCAGGCCGTTGGCTTCAAGCGTGGCGCCGGTAGACACCAGGTCGCAGATGGCGTCGGCGAGACCAGCGCGCGGAGCGACTTCCACCGAACCGTTCAGCAGGCAGGATTTAAACTGCACGCCTTTCTGGTCGAGGTAGCGCTTTAACAGGTGTGGATAAGAGGTCGCGATGCGTTTGTTGTTGAGGCTGGCTGGGCCATCCCAGGACTCGTCTACGGCGGTGGCCAGCGACAGGCGGCAGCCGCCGAAGTCCAGGCGACGCAGCGTGTAATAGCGCGGATCTTCACCCTGGGCACGGCGCGTCAGTAGCTCTTCTTCGAGGACGTTTTCACCGATGATACCGAGGTCAACCACGCCGTCCATCACCAGCCCTGGAATGTCGTCATCACGGACGCGCAGAATGTCGATCGGCATGTTTTCCGCCAGCGCAATCAGGCGCTGCGTGTGCAGGTTGATTTTTATGCCACAGCGGGCCAGTAATTCGCGTGAATCGTCGCTAAGACGGCCTGATTTCTGCATAGCTATGCGTAAACGGTTGTTGTCGATCATCGGTAGTTACCCCTTATCAATTCCTGTCTGACGCCCAATAAAAAAGCCCCCGAAAGATATCTTCCGGGGGCTTTTTCTCGCGTTCTAGCACCACTGGAAGATCTTTTCGTCTCCCAGCACCAATCGCCTGAAAGACTAGTCAGGGTGATGGTGATGATGGTGATTTTTAAATTGAGCGCGGTTCATAAAATTCTCGTATGAATGACTATTCATTATGTGCCGATTAACGTAAACCAGATTATGCGTTGAGCGCAAGGGTTTTTTCCGGGTTCATTAATATTCTGTTTGGCTGAGGGAATTGTCAGTTCTGCGCGGGTGGCGTAGCCTTAACGTAGGGCTAAATTCACTCGTCAGAAGATAATGCTACGAGGTCAGGAGAAAAGACATGAAAAGGGTCGCAATAGTCGGTTTAGGGTGGTTGGGAATGCCGCTGGCGCTCTCATTATCAGCGCGGGGTTATCAGGTCAGCGGAAGTAAAACAACGCTGGATGGCGTCGAAGCTGCCCGGATGTGCGGTATTGAAAGCTATCAGCTGCAATTGCAGCCTGAGCTGGTTTGCGACAGCGACGATCTGGATGCGCTGCTGGACGTCGATGCATTAGTGGTGACGCTTCCTGCCCGACGCAGCGGTGAAGGCGATGATTTCTATCTTCAGGCGGTGCAGGAAATTGTCGATAGCGCGCTCGCGCATGCCGTTCCGCGCATCATTTTTACCAGTTCGACCTCGGTATACGGCGAAGGCGAGGGGAACGTGAAAGAGACGACTCCGCTACGACCCGTCACCGCCAGCGGTAAAGTGCTCAAAGAGCTTGAAGACTGGCTGCACAAGCTCCCAGGAACGTCCGTAGATATTCTCCGTCTTGCCGGACTGGTGGGGCCGGAACGCCATCCCGGGCGTTTTCTGGCAGGGAAAACGGATGTGGCAAACGGACACCATGGCGTAAACCTGGTGCATCTGGAAGACGTCATTTCTGCCATTACGCTGCTGCTTCAGGCACCAAAAGGCGGACACATCTATAATCTTTGTGCGCCAGCCCATCCAACGCGAGAAGCGTTTTATTCGCACATGGCCCGGCAAATTGGCCTGGAGGCACCGCTGTTCCGTAAAGAGACGCAAACCGGCCACGGCAAGCTGATTGACGGCAGCCGTATCTGTAATGAACTAGGCTTCGAGTATCAATATCCTAATCCACTGATCATGCCGATGCAGTAGGTCAGCACAGGCAAATCACGCGCGCCGGGGGTGAGCATGAAACCTTTGCTGGATGTACTGGTTATTCTCGATGCGCTCGATAAAGAAGGGAGCTTTGCAGCGGCGGCGGCAAAGCTCTTTAAAACCCCTTCGGCGCTCAGCTATAGCGTTCAAAAGCTGGAAAGCGACCTTAATATTCAAATCCTCGATCGCAGCGGCCACCGTGCGCGTTTTACGCGTACCGGCCAGCTGCTGCTGGAAAAGGGGCGGGAGATTTTGCACTCGGTTCGTGAGCTTGAACAGCAGGCAATTAAGCTTCAACAGGGCTGGGAACACGAGCTCACCATCGGGGTTGATAATGCCTTCCCTTTTTCTCTGCTTACACCGTTAATCGAAGCGTTTTACCAGAGCTATAGCGTAACGCGTCTCAAATTTATCAATGATGTGCTTGGTGGCTCGTGGGAAGCGCTCACGCAAGGGCGCGCGGATATTATCGTCGGGGCGATGAGTGAACCGCCGTCGCTGAGTGGTTTTGGTTTTACGCTATTAGGGCGGCTGGAAATCGTGTTTGTCGTGGCCCCGCACCATCAACTGGCGAAGGCGGAAGAACCGCTAACCCGGCGTTTAATCAAGCAATCCCGTGCGGTGGTGGTGGGAGACACGTCCAGAATAGAGTCTGCCCGAGCCATGCATTTGCTGGAGGAGCAGGAGGCCATCACGGTGTTCGACTTCAAAACCAAGCTCGAGCTACAAATCAGCGGCATTGGCTGCGGGTATATGCCGCGCTACATGGCGCAGCGTTTTATCGACAGCGGGGCGCTGGTGGAAAAGCAGGTGGCAGGGCAGGTGCCGTATGTGCCGGTTTGGATTGGCTGGAATGAGCAAACTGCCGGGCTCGCCAGCGAATGGTGGCGCGAGAAAATCGTCAACGATCGGCATATCGCTCAGGTCTACATGTCAGCAGAAAAATAGTGCTTTTCTTTCTGGCGACATTTCACGAGTCATACTATGTTCAATGCAGCCAAACAGTAGTTATGGCAGCCATACGACGCTACAGGCCTATCTTCTTCTGCGGTACTGGATGTGGGAGGTTTTACTTCCGCCAGACGCGGAAAAAGAAATTGTCAAAGATGGCTTTAACATCTTGTCATTGTGCCAGTGAATGGTGCAAAATATGCGGCCTGCAAAATAGAAAACTAACCGACGTTTAAGAGACGTCGGTTATTTTTTTGCAACCAACTAAGTCAGACAAACGGCATTTGCCAAAAAAACCAAGAGGCCGGGCTTCGTACCGGATAGATACTAGCTTTTAAAAAACGACAGTCGTGTCGCCGAGGAAATTGAGATGGGGCAGATTTTTGCTTTTGCGCAGGCTTTCTCTATTGAGGGAAACAACCATGTCGCTTAACGTCACCGCAGGTGCAAACACCCGCCCAGGTCTGCATAAGACCCTGACGCTGGTTCCGGTAGTTATGATGGGCCTTGCCTATATGCAGCCGATGACCTTGTTTGATACTTTCGGTATTGTTTCCGGGATGACCGATGGCCATGTGCCGACGGCTTATGCCTTTGCTCTGGTGGCGATTCTGTTCACCGCGCTGAGCTATGGCAAGCTGGTGCGTCGTTTCCCGTCCGCGGGTTCCGCTTATACCTACGCTCAGAAATCCATTAACCCGCTGGTCGGTTTTATGGTGGGCTGGTCGTCGCTGCTGGACTATCTGTTCGCGCCGATGATCAACATTCTGCTGGCGAAAATCTATTTTGAAGCGCTGGTGCCCGGCGTCCCGTCGTGGATCTTCGTCGTGGTACTGGTCGGCTTTATGACCGTCTCTAACCTACGCAGCGTAAAAACCGTCGCCAACTTCAATAGCGTTATTGTGCTGCTGCAAATCGTGCTGATTGCGGTCATCATGGGCATGGTGGTTTACGGTGTTGCCGGTGGTGAAGGCGCGGGTACCCTGACAAGCAGCAAACCGTTCTGGTCTGAAAACGCACATATTGCACCGATGATTACCGGTGCGACGATTCTGTGCTTCTCATTCACCGGGTTTGACGGTATCAGCAACCTGTCTGAAGAGACCAAGAACGCCGAGCGTGTTATTCCGCGGGCAATCTTCCTGACCGCGCTGATTGGTGGCCTGATCTTCATCGTCTCTACCTATTTCCTGCAGCTGTACTTCCCGGATATCTCTCGCTTTAAAGATCCGGACGCGTCTCAGCCGGAAATCATGCTGTTTGTTGCGGGTAAAGCCTTCCAGGTTGGCGCGCTTATCTTCTCCACCATCACCGTGCTGGCTTCCGGTATGGCGGCGCACACCGGCGTTTCCCGCCTGATGTATGTGATGGGCCGTGACGGCGTGTTCCCGAACCGCTTCTTCGGCTACATTCATCCGAAATGGCGTACCCCGGCGTTTAACGTGCTGCTGGTTGGCGCGGTCGCGCTGATGGCTATCGACTTTGACCTGGTAACCGCAACCGCCCTGATTAACTTCGGTGCGCTGGTGGCCTTTACCTTCGTTAACCTGTCGGTTATCTCGCAGTTCTGGATCCGCGAAAAGCGTAATAAATCCCTCAAGGACCACCTGAACTACCTGGTTCTACCAACCATTGGCGCGCTGACCGTTGGCGCACTGTGGATTAACCTGGAAGAAAGTTCGATGATCCTCGGCCTGATTTGGGGTGCAATCGGTCTGATTTACGTTGCCTGCGTAACCCGCAGCTTCCGTAATCCGGTCCCGCAGTACAACGAAGACATCGCTTAATCGGCTTCGGTGAAATAAAAATGGCTCCTGACGGGAGCCATTTTTTTATCTGTAAAAAGCGTTAACCGACCAGGTACTGCGCGTATTCAAACAGCGCTTTAAGCAGGGCCATTTTCTCTTTATCCCCTTCATGCTGGTTATAGAGCGCTTCCAGCTCCAGGGCATAGGCCTGCAGGGCTTCCTGAGAAAGCACCTCCCGGCGGTGTTGCAGCCAGCGGTTCTGCTCTTCTTCGCTTAATGTGCCCGGCCAGTTGCGCGCGCGATAGTTGAAGAGCAGCTTCTCAATGCGCTCATCGGCAAAGGTGATATCCAGCGCCGGCAGATTCTGCGGGTCAGTTTCCAGCACGATGCGCATTGCCGCGCGGTCTGCATCGCTGAAGAAACCGTTGTAGAGCTGGGCATCCACGTTTTCAGAAGGCACAAACGGCTCGGCTTCAGCAAACAGCGTCACCACTTTTTCACGAACTTCCGGATGCTCACGCAGCACTTTCAGATTATCAAGACATTGCTGGCGGTTAATGCCGAGACGTTCGGCATCTTCCGGGCGCAGCGTGTTGGCGACGGCCAGCACCGGGCACTTGTTCAGATGCACCAGTTTGATCGGCACCGCGGCGTTATCCCCCAGCTCGGCTTTGGGCGTGTACAGGCGCTCACGCAGGGTGCTGGCCTCCAGCGCCAGCAGCGGAGAAATATCTCCGGCCAGGTCCACCATAATCACCGCATTACGGTTATCAGGGTGCCACGCCAGCGGCGCTATCCAGCTGGTATTGCCGCGCTGGGCGCCGAACATACCGGACACGTGAACCAGCGGCTTCATCTGTGGGATATCAATCAGCGTCTGTAGTTTCTGCTTCGAGCGGTGGCTGTAGAGATACTCAAACAGGCGCGGCTGACGAGTTTTCACCAGCTGAGCCATGGCGATGGTGGCGTAAACGTCTGACATGGCATCGTGCGCGTTGGCGTGCTCAATGCCGTTAGCTTTGGTCAGATGCTCCAGGCGGAAGCTTGGCAGCCCGTCCTCATTTTCCGGCCAGACAATGCCTTCGGGGCGCAGGGCGTAGCAGGCCCGCATCACGTCGAGCAAATCCCAACGGGAGTTGTCGTTCTGCCAGCTCCAGGCATAGGGATCGTAGAAGTTGCGGTAAAAGATATTGCGCGTCACTTCGTCGTCGAAACGCACGTTGTTGTAGCCCACCACGCAGGTCTTTGGCACGGTAAAAATACCGTGAATACGCTTAGCAAAGTCCGCTTCGTTTTCACCGCGCGCCAGCGCCTGCTGAGGCGTTATGCCGGTAATCATCACGGCTTCTGGCTGAGGCAGGTAGTCATCCGCAGGCTTGCAGTAAAACACTTCCGGATCGCCAATAACGTTAAATTCGCCGTCGGTGCGGAGCGCGGCAAACTGGGCCGGTCTGTCCAGCGAAGGGCTTTTGCCGAAGGTCTCGTAATCGTGAAACAGAAATGTAGCTTGCGATGCAGAGTCAGACACAGAGGTTACCATTGAGCGAGTTGTAATCGGACTCAATGGTAAACCATCTGCTGGCTCATCAGAAGGAAAAGCGCGTTTAAGATGCTGCCCGCGGGGACTTCAGCCCGGCGCGGCTTATCAGGCGTTTACCCAGCGCGATACCGCGTTTTTCTACCTTGTGGTAGAGCGCAATGGCAATCAACCAGACCACAGGCAGCACGATAGCCGTCACCATCAGGAAGCGAATCAAAGAGGGCTGGTGGGCAAAGGCGGTGTAGTGGACGAGCAGACCGATCGTGGGGAGGACAATCATCAGGTGCAGCAGGTACACCGAGTAAGACACGTCCCCCAGGAACAGGCTAAACCGGCAGGTGAGCAGCTTTCTCGGGGCGTCTGTCATCTGGCGCAGGCGACCCTCGCCCTGGTGCTGCCAGAGCAGCAGCGTCATTCCCGCGATCATTATGCACTCTGCCATCAGCCGCAGGTGAGTTTCCGCAATATGCATCTGCCAGGCAATGACCGGGGCGAGCAGCGCCAGCGCACAATAGCGCAGGTTTCTCTGCATCACCGCGTGGGATATCAGCATGCCGGCGATAAACAGCGGCAGCTTTATCACGATCATCGACGGCATCGGGAAGGCGTTGAAGTAGTCAGGAAAGAGCCAGCGAGCCGCCAGGCAAACGACCATCAACAGCGTGGTGCTGACCGCAAACCCGTAGCGCATCACCAGTAACATGATGAATGGGAATAGCAGATAATACTGCATCTCCAGCCCAATGCTCCAGTCGGGCAATACGGTGCGGAAAGAGTAAGCCGGTAACAGGCCGAAAATAAACGTCAAATGGCTGAAAATATTCAGTGCGGAATGGTCAGCATAGCGACTGCTTGCGGTGGCGGTTGTCGGCCAGGCGCTGGCGATAATATCGCGCATTTCGCCAAACCAGCCGCCAAAAATCAGCGCAACGGCCAACAGCAGATAATAGAGCGGGGCGATGCGAAAGAAGCGGCGTAGCCAGAATTTACGAAAAGTCTCCGGACTATTCCACGGTTCTTTTTCCCGGCGTTCCTGGTAATTTTTGGCCATCAAATACCCTGACAGTAAAATAAATAAATCGACCCCCATGCCAGGGTCGTAAAGAATGGGAATGCGGCACTGCACCAGCAGGCAAATGTGGCCGAGCAGAACCCAAAGCGAGGCCAGACCGCGCAGTCCTTCCAGCTCAGGAGACCAGCGTTTACTTTCCACTATAAGATAACCTTTATCTGTATTTTCTTCGGTCAGAGTAAAAATGAATCAAAGCCGCCACAATCAGAATGTCGCGCAATCGGGGAATATCAGAATAAACGCAGTACAACGCACGGCAGGAATATATCCGTACAAATGTCATTCATTACTATTACCAAATATGAAATGTCATATTTTCTTGCAATTTAAAGAAGCAAATTAACAAGAACTCCCGTAAAACGAGCCGCTGTAAATTAAGTCTTTGAGGAAATGCCGTTGAAAACCCGCCTGCTTGTTGCCCTGAGCTTTATGTCCCTTTCCATTAACGCCGCATTAGCTGATGATATTTTCCCCCATCAGCCGCAGCCGCCTCAGGTAGAGGCTGGTGCATGGGTGCTGATGGATTACACCACCGGGCAGGTGCTGACCGCAGGTAATGAACACGTACAGCGCAACCCGGCGAGCCTCACCAAACTGATGACCGGCTATGTGGTAGACCGCGCTATCGACAGCAAACGTATCACGCCGGACGATGTCGTCACGGTGGGCAAAGATGCCTGGGCAAAAGGCAATCCGGTCTTTGATGGTTCATCGCTGATGTTTATTAAGCCCGGCGACAGGGTCACCGTGCGTGACTTAAGCCGCGGATTGATCATCGACTCCGGTAACGATGCCTGCGTCGCGCTGGCAGACTATGTGGCGGGGGGGCAAAAGCAGTTCGTGGGCATGATGAACCACTATGTGGAACAACTTGGCCTGCATGACACCCATTTTGAAACCGTTCACGGCCTTGACGCGCCAGGCCAGCACAGCTCTGCTTATGATCTGGCCGTATTATCCCGCGCAATTATCCACGGCGAGCCGCAGTTCTACCATATGTATAGCGAGCGGAGCCTTACCTGGAACGGCATTACCCAACAGAACCGTAATGGCCTGCTGTGGGATAAATCACTCAACGTTGATGGCCTGAAAACAGGGCACACCGAGAGCGCAGGCTTCAACATTATTGCTTCCAGCGTGCTCGGCCAGCGCCGACTGATTGCGGTGATTATGGGCGGTCTTAGCTCAAAAGGACGTGAGGAACAGGCTCGCAAGCTGCTGCATTGGGGGCAGGATAACTTTGATACCGTGCAGGTTTTGCAAAAAGGCAAAGCCATCGGCAGCGAGCACATTTGGTATGGGGATAAACCAAACATTAGCGTTGGCCCGGACCATGACGTTTTCCTTGCGCTACCTAAGTCCGAAGTCGCTCACATCAAGGCTAAGTATGTGCTGAGCAAACAGGATATGGAGGCGCCCCTTGCTGCCAACGCGCAGATTGGCGAAATTCAGCTGTTTGATGGCGACAGGCTTATCTCCCATTGGCCGCTGGTTAACCTTACGCCGGTGGAGAAAGGCGGGATGTTTTCACGCCTGGGCGATTTCATTAGCCGCAAGCTTTAACCGTTTTGAATGCGCATAAGCCGCGCGACTTGCGCGGTTTTTTTTGCCCAGATTTCTTGCGAAGCAGCTCCCAAAACTGGCAGCTTGTGCCTACGCCAAAAACGCTATAGTGTATAAATGTACAGTGCATTTATTCATCAGCGTGGAGGCAGTATGACATTCAACGTTCAGCAAGTTCCGGCGCGTAAAGTGGCCGGCTTTCATCTGGTTGGGCCGTGGGAAACAACGGTACCGCAGGGGTTTGGTCAACTGGCAATGTGGGCTAAATCCCACAGCCTGAACGGCGAGTGGCTGGCCGTTTATTACGATGATCCGGACGTGGTTCCTGCGGAAAAGCTCCGTGTTGACACCGTGATTAGCGTCGGTGATGACTTTGATATCCCAGAGAACAGTGAAGGCGTTATTGTCACGGCGCTTGAGGCGGGTACCTACGCTGTTAGCCATGCAAAAGTGGAAAATGAAGCATTCCAGGCAGCCTGGGAGACCTTCTTCAACCAAATCGAAGCGGATGGCGGCTATCAGCTGACCGGTAAGGCCTGCTATGAAATCTACCTTAACGACGGCTCCGCGTCCGGCGTCTGGGAAATTGATATGTATATCCCGGTGACGAAAGCCTGACAGGAGCAAACTATGACGGATGCGTTAGCCGGGTTAAAGGTGTTATTTGTTGCCGGGTATGGCCCTATTCCGCGTGATGTGGCGGTCAGCACCGGGTTTTATCAGCAGGTGCTTGGGCTGCCGCTAAAGACAATGGAAGGCAACGAGGACTATCTGGCAACGGAACACGGTGCGCTGGATGGCGTAAAACACTTTGCGCTCTGGCCGCTCTATCAGGCTGCCCAGTCCTGCTTTGGTGTCGACAGCTGGCCTCAGGACCTTGTTATTCCGCAAAGCTGGGTGGAGTTCGAAGTTGAAGACGTCGGGCAGGCGACGGCGGTGCTGAAGCAGTCAGGGTACCGGATGCTGGTGGATAACCGTATGGAGCCCTGGGGGCAAACGGTGTCACGCTTGCTCAGCCCTGAAGGTTTGCTGGTCGGGATCACCGTAACTCCCTGGCTTCGTTAGCGTCGGTCAACCTGGGCGGCAGGTTGCCGCCCCATTTCTGATATTCAGCAAAGAAACGTGAAATATCCCGCGTTAAAACCCTGTGCTACGCGGCTTTATGATTTCTTTGCGAGAAAAACGGGTACAATTTCTTTTTTGTTTCCGGAGAGCCGGGTGTGCGCCCCGACAAATCACTGACCCCGTTTGAGATCCGTATTTACCGTAATTATCGTGTCGTTCACGGTATACGTATCGCGCTTGCCTTTGTGCTGACGTTTATTTTGGTTCGCCTGCTGCAGATCCCTGAGGGAACCTGGCCTTTGATCACGCTGGTCGTCGTGATGGGGCCTATCTCATTTTGGGGTAACGTGGTTCCACGCGCATTCCAGCGCATTGGTGGAACCATTTTTGGCGCAGCAGTTGGGCTAATAGCCCTTAAGCTTGAGCTTTTCTCGCTGCCGCTGATGATAGTCTGGTGTGGATTAGCGATGTTTTTGTGCGGTTATCTGGCGCTCGGCAAACGTCCCTACTAGGCGTTGCTTATCGGCATCACGCTCTCCGTGGTTGTCGGGGCGCCGCCGGGAGACATGGAGATTGCGCTGTGGCGCAGCGGTGACGTTATCTTTGGCTCTCTTCTGGCCATGTTATTCACCAGCGTTTATCCGCAGCGGGCGTTTATTCACTGGCGTATCCAGATGGCGACCTTCGTGCAGGCGTTCAGTAAAGTCTATACCGCCGGTTTTTCGCCAAACCTCGTGGAGCGCCCGCGGCTGGAAAAACCGCTGCAGAAGATCCTCAATGACGTCGTTAAAATGCGCGCCTTAATTGGGCCAGCCAGCAAAGAAACCCGTATTCAGAAGTCGGTCTTTGAGGCCATTCAGACTATTAACCGCAACATGGTGTGTACCCTGGAACTGCAGATAAACGCTTACTGGGCAACGCGAGCCAGCCATTTCGTGATGATTAACGCCCATACGCTGCGCGATACTCAGCAAATGACACAGCGAACGCTGGTGGCCATTGCGAAGGCGCTGCATGAAGGGAATCCTTCGCCTATATCTGCCAACACGGAAAAACTGAATGAAATTGTCTATGAATTGCGTCAGCTGATGGAAGGGGGACAAGGCGGCGATCTGCAGGAGACACCGATTCATGGCTACGTCTGGCTTAGTCTCGAACTCGCTCGCCAGCTTGAGCTATTGTCGCACCTTATCTGCCGGGCATTGCGCAAATAGCGCGCGTAAAGCGCAGAAATGACAAAGCTTGTTTCGATTCAGCAGAAATTGAGGTTAAGATAGGGCAAGCCCGTTAGTGAGACTGACAAAAAATTGTAATCGTCAACCGCTACTACTAAGGTTATGGCGGTTGTCTTAACGAATCCGAGTACCAATTTAGCAGGGGTGTAAAAATGGAAAATATCAAACCAACCTTCCAGGACGTTCTGGAGTTTGTGCGTCTGTTCCGTCGTAAAAACAAACTGCAGCGTGAGATCCAGGACGTAGAGAAAAAGGTCCGTGACAACCAGAAGCGTGTGCTGCTGCTCGACAACTTGAGCGACTACATCAAGCCAGGTATGAGCATTGAAGCGGTGCAGGGCATTATCGCCAGCATGAAAACCGACTACGAAGACCGCGTGGATGACTACATCATCAAGAACGCAGAGCTGTCTAAAGAGCGTCGTGAAATTTCTAAAAAGCTGAAGGCGATGGGCGAGCAGAAAGTTGTCGATACCAAAGCTGAATAACTTCAGTGAATCTAAAATAACCGCCTTCATGGGCGGTGATGAGGCTGCTGACAAAGTTCATTGCTCTAAAAAAGACCGAACCAGGTCTAATAAAAACAATGAATAATGTTTTCTGGTTTGCCCCAAACAGTCGAAAACCACGTTTTTCGGCTGTTTGTCATCAATCTGACCGCCTTCATGGGCGGTTTTTTTATGCCTCGTTCACCATAACCCGCAGTAAGGTTTCCAGTAGCCCGGGGAAACGCGCATCCAGATCTTCACGTCGTAACGAGATCAGATTCTCACGCCCCTGAGGGCGCTGCCAAATGACGCCGCTATCGCGCAATACGCGCCAGTGGTGGGTCATGGTCGACTTCGCCACATCCTGACGTAAAGCGCCGCAGGTAAGTTCTTCGCCACCGGCGAGCGATTTAACAATCCCCAGTCGCAGCGGGTTACCCAGCGCAAAAAGGACATTTTCAAGGCGGATTTGTTCTCGTTCGGGATGGTTGGCGATCATACTCTTCCTGTATCGGCGGTTACGGCACGGCGGCCGGCTACTATAACAAACTTGCCGGGCTTCGACTGTATCGAGATTAACGATAGCTCAAATTGTTCGAATATACTCGTACAGTTGTACTATGATGATGGCGAACAAATTGGGCGGCCATCCTGGCCGTCGCTTAACAGTCAAAAAGACTAAGGACACATCATGCCCCGACCCATCCCTCTCGAACGCTATCGCAACATTGGTATTTCCGCCCACATTGATGCCGGTAAAACAACTACGACCGAACGTATTTTGTTTTACACCGGCATGAGCCACAAACTGGGTGAAGTTCACGATGGCGCAGCAACGACAGACTGGATGGCTCAGGAGCAAGAGCGCGGCATTACCATTACGTCCGCCGCGGTGAGCTGCTTCTGGCCGGGTATGGATCGCGGTTTTGAACCGCACCGTATCAACATCATCGACACGCCGGGACACGTGGACTTCACCATTGAGGTGGAGCGCTCCATGCGCGTACTCGACGGCACCGTAATGGTTTATGACTCCGTGGGTGGCGTGCAGCCGCAGTCGGAAACCGTCTGGAGACAGGCCAACAAATACGGCGTGCCGCGCCTGGCGTTCGTCAATAAAATGGACCGCCCGGGGGCCGATTTCTTCCGTGTGGTACAGATGATGATTGATCGCCTGAAGGCTAATCCGGTGCCGATTGTGATCCCCGTTGGCGCAGAAGATAACTTCACCGGTGTGGTGGACCTGATAAAAATGCGGGCCATTTTATGGGATGACGCGACCCAGGGCATGACGTTCAGCTATGCGCCGGTGCCGGAAGATCTGCTGCAAACCGCGCTGCAGTGGCGGGAAAAAATGGTGTCTGCGGCGGCGGAGGCCAACGATGAGCTAATGGAAAAATACCTGGAAACCGGCGAACTGAGCGAGGCGGACATTATTGTCGGCCTGCGAGCCCGCACCCTCTCCGGGGAAATCCAGCCGATGCTGTGCGGCAGCGCGTTCAAAAACAAAGGCGTGCAGCGCATGCTGGATGCGGTTATTGAGCTGATGCCTTCTCCGCTCGACATTCCTTCTATTCAGGGCGTGGACGAGAAAGGGCGGACAATTGAACGCCACGCAAACGACGACGAACCGTTCTCGGCGCTGGCTTTCAAGCTGATGACCGACCCGTATGTTGGGCAGCTGACCTTTATCCGTGTTTATTCCGGCGTGCTGCGAAAAGGCGATTCGGTTTATAACCCGGTAAAAGGCAAAAAAGAGCGTATTGGCCGTATCGTGCAGATGCATGCGAACGACAGGCATGAGGTTGACGAGCTTCGCGCCGGCGATATCGCGGCCTGCGTAGGGCTGAAAGACGTCACTACGGGGGATACGCTAACTGACCCGAATGCGGTAATCACCCTTGAGCGGATGGAGTTCCCCGAGCCGGTGATTTCACTGGCTATCGAGCCGAAGACCAAGGCCGATCAGGAAAAAATGGGCATCGCGCTGCAGCGTCTGGCGGCAGAAGAGCCCTCTTTCCGGCTGCATACGGATGAGGAATCCGGCCAGACGATTATCTCCGGCATGGGCGAACTCCATCTGGAAATCATCGTGGACCGGATGAAGCGCGAGTTTGGCGTGGAGGCTAACATCGGTCGGCCTCAGGTTACCTACCGCGAAACGATCCGCAAGACGGTGAAAGATGTTGAAGGCAAATTTGTGCGCCAGTCCGGCGGTAAAGGGCAGTACGGCCACGTGGTGCTGACGCTTGAGCCGCAGGAGCCGGGTAAAGACTTTGTGTTTGAAGATGCGACTAAAGGGGGCGTGGTTCCGCGCGAGTACATTCCTTCCGTGGAAAAAGGCCTGCGCGAAGCCATGAACACCGGCGTGCTGGCCGGGTATCCGGTGGTGGACATCAAAGCCACCCTAACCTTTGGCTCTTACCATGACGTTGACTCTTCGGAAATGGCGTTCAGGATGGCGGCGATTTTTGGCTTCAAGGATGCGGCGCGCAAGGCAGATCCGATCATTCTGGAGCCTGTCATGCACGTCGAGGTGGAAACACCGGAAGAGTACGCTGGTAACATCATGGGCGACCTCTCTTCCCGCCGCGGCATGGTGCAGGGCATGGAAGAGCGGTTTGGCAGCCAGATAATCCGTGCCGATGTGCCGCTGGCTGAGATGTTTGGCTACTCCACCACGCTGCGCTCAATGTCGCAGGGGAGAGCGACCTACAGCATGGAGTTCCACCACTATGCTGAAGCGCCGCGTAACGTGGCCGACGACATTATCGCCAGCCGTACAAACGCTTAAACGCTAATAAAAAGGCGGATGGGGTTTACTTATCTGTCTTTTTTTCTGATGCTACAACTAACGTTCTCTTTTTACCGCAGCGTTCTCTCCTCGCTATTCCCGCCTTACAGCCATCGTGAGTGTCAAAAATCCGCAAAACCTGTTTTTATAGTAAATGTCCAGGGCATAGTCTGAGAAGATGTTGGGATGGAAATATAGCGTTGTGAATTTCATCTTTAAATTTTTTATTATGCATCCAGGCTGCATAGATTCATGGTAAGCATGAATTCATGCTTTATATTACCTCTGATTAATTAATGACGCCGTAAGGCATCCAGAAAAAGGCATCTTAAAAAATATTCATGGTGGAAAAATTCTTATTTATATCCGTTCAATGCGTTTTTTTCGGGGACTTTCCTGGGGGCTTTATGATAATTAGATCGTTTTTCATATAATTCATTGATTAAATGGGGCTTCTGGTGGGTGAGGGGCACCGATGTCATCCGTGGATATCGGCGTCGGCTCTCCGCTTTTGATAGTCTTTACTTCTTGTTTGCATGTATATTGAATGTTTTCATCTATTGTTTATGCTCGGTGTTTCTTGTTAAAAAGTAGGGGCTGGGATGCGACTAGTGTTTAAGTAAAGCATTAAATTAATGCAGTGATAGCTATCAATTTTTATTTCTCAAATTCATAAGCGTTTGAGTGGCATGTTTTTATTGAATAGCGTTAATGCATAAATAAAACGTCCCTGTTAACGGATTAATTTTTTACAAGGGTATATTAAATGAAGAAACTAACTCTGGCTGGTCTGATCGCTGCGTCTTTTATTTGTACAAACGCAATGGCCGCAGAAACTAAGGCCTATGCAACGGCGACCTGGGATGCCTCTGCGACCAAAGATACAACCAGCATTCTGGTTGTGACCCCGCTGAAGCCACTGTCTTTCCAGTACGCAGAAGGTATTGAAGCATTCAATCAGCAAAGTGGTGCGTTTGACATTACTCTCCAGGGCCAAAGTGGCGCGACGGACTTTAAGCTGACTTCACAGATTGTGGCTAACACCCTTTCTCGCCCTACTGATGCTTCGACCCTGGATGTGGGCGTAGCATGGAATGGGGTGAAACTGAGCAAAACTACACCGACAACCTTGATTGATATCGCCCGTAATGTTTCTGCGGGGCTGGATGCGCTTGCCGTAAGTTCGGCTTATGCCGGCAGCGGCCGTAGTTCTGCCCAGGGAACATTCACCTTCACCGTCGACTCCGCTACCAGCGATGGCACCACTGCTGAGGCGTTCTCCAACCTGAATGACGGTTACTGGAACGGTGATGTAAAGGTGCAGTTTAATGCGGTCTGGATCATCTAAGGCTTTATGAGGGTAAGGAGGGGTCTTTATGGCCTCTCTGGTTTAACACAGAAAATGATATGAAAATATTACAACCGATTGCGTTGCTCTTTCTGGCTATGGCTGCCTCTCCCGGTTTCGCCGTCAGCGTTGGGGAGGTTACTTCTATGATGCATCCCGGGCGTTCAGTCTTATCAAAAGAGATCGCTAACAACACGGATTCAGCGCGCTTTGTTAGCGTCACCGTGGAAAGAATTTCAAGCCCGATGGAGGATGGTGTTGTTATTCGTATGGATAGCAAAGCGGAACTGCTCTCTACGCCAGCGAGCCTGATTCTGCCCGGGCATACTAAAGAGAATTTTCGCTTTATTTATAACGGGCCACGCGATAACAAAGAAAGATATTACCGCCTGCTATGGCAGGATGAACCTATTGCTGAGCATGATACCACATCAAATCGCAAGCAGGGGTTGGCAACAACATCTGCGGTTATTGGCACTCTTCTGGTTGTATTACCGAGACAAACGACATTTGATTTTAAATATCAGAACGGAACGGTAACCAACACCGGTAATGCATCATTCCGGGTGATCGCTTATGGACCCTGCAGCGAAAAGAATAAAGATATAGGGAAGGGGTGCCGGGAGAGGTATTACTTAAAACCTGGAGTCAATGTCAAAATAAAGTATGCAGATATAGCAAATAAAAAAACTCGCATTGGTATTTGGCATGACGAGAAGTTCATAAGCGTAAAATAAAGTTTAAGGAAAAGTCTATGGAGAGACTTGGTTATATAAAAGGGGCTTTTTATCTCGGCATGCTTTTTGTTGTGAACCCAGTGTTTTCATCGTCTCTGTCAGTGCCGGTTAGAATTCATAACTATATTATTCCTTCGGTGTTTGCTGATGCTCTGCAGCAGGGAATGACCGTTCCGGTATTTATTCGCTATGATAATGGAACGCCGAGTGGTGAGCGGAGTCGCCAGAAAATAGCTGATGCGATTATTGTAGTCAGGGATGGGGCTTTTTGGGTGAATCAGATTTCATTGAGCGAACAGCCTGAACGTACGGAATTGTCTCCACAGCTTAATAAGCTGCTTGGTGAAATAAAGGCAAGGAATTTCAATCAAGAAAGTAAGATCTATATTAATCGCGATGCATTCCTGACTCTCGATATGAAATCTTTTTATCTGGAGATGACGGTTAATAAAAAAGCAATGGCCGCCGCTATTTTACCACGTAGTAATCTGCTGGGGGAGTCCTCGGCCACGCAGGCATCCAGCATTTTGAATTACACTTTCGGCAGTTATTACAATAAATACCAAAACACGGACAGCTCCAGCAGCTACCTGACCGTGGACAACACTAGCGCATTTCGTGAGCATCATCTTAACGTTAATGGTTCCGCCTATGGTCTTGGCTCGTCAAACCAAAATACCGAGTTATACCGCATCATGTATGAGCGAGACTATCAGGGGCATCGACTTGCTGTTGGTATGATTGATACCTGGAATCTGCAGTCTATTGCCAGCATGAGCGCGCTGAACTCCAGTAGAATATACGGTGCCAGCTATGGCAACGTAAGTAATACGCTTATAGAAGACAATACGTTATCACTTATCCCCATCGTTGCTTTTTTGCCCGCCGCAGGGGAGGTTCACGTCTCCCGTGAAGGGCGCTTATTAAGCATCCAGAACTTCCCTATGGGGAGCTATGAAATCAATACGGCACGCCTGCCGTTTGGAATATATGATGTTGAAATACAGGTGGTTGTCAACGGTAAAGTGGTTAATTCACGAATTGCCCAGATCAACAAAACTTTCTCCCGGCAGTCGAGCTTAACCGATAATATTGGCTGGCAGATCTTCAGCGGAATGCTGGAATATAATCACACGGATTACAGGAAAAAAAGAAATATCAACTACGGTAAAAAAGAAACGTGGCTGGCGGGGCTCGCTTTCAATAACACTAAGCCCTGGCTCGCTGGTGTAGATCTGAAATCGACGTTTTACGGTTTTGATAGCAATGGTGTTACCGAGTCAGAAGTTAATATTGCATTTACTGACTATTTTAACCTGAATCAGCAGTTGCTGGCCGCCACGGAAGGAAGTATCCAGAGTACCAGCACCGCTAATCTTGCCATACCTGATGGG